>CBCPNB010000054.1:0-7426 GCA_965120455.1 uncultured Actinomycetaceae bacterium
CCGGTCGCGAACTAGTCAACTAAGTGCAGCAAATCCTGCGGATAATCTGAAAACACTTCGTCTACACCCAATTCGGCTAACTGCATCGCTTCTAGTGGATCGTTGACCGTCCAAGCAGCAACCACGAACCCTGCCTCTTTGATGGCTCGTACCAGTCCTGGTTGTAAACTGCGCGTTCCTAGGTGAATACTTCTGCACTCAATTTTGCGGGCTAATTCAATTACTTCTAGTAGATTCTGCCCTTTATTTAGCAGCAAAGCTGTATCAATCTGCGGGTTTGCCCGCGCAAACTCGCGCAACAATTCGTGATCAAAACTAGAAACCAGCACTTTGGCTAAATCTTGTAACTGCTGGAGAGCTCTAGTCACAGTCAACACCAGATTTTTCCGGAATTCAGCGGGCTGCGGACAAGGCTTCAACTCCAAGTTCACCCCCAAATCGGACTGATTCACCAAATCGATCACTGTGGCCAATTCGGGGACACGCTCAAACCGAAAAGTCGGCGAAAACCATGCACCAGCATCTAGCCTGCGCAAACTCGAAAAAGTTTGCTCCACCAATAAACCCGCGCCGTCAGTAGTTCTCTCCAAAGTATCGTCGTGCATAATCACCAATGAACCATCCGCAATCATCGATACATCGCACTCGAACCACTTCGCTCCCACGTCGAGGCATTTGACAAACGCTCCCATCGTGTTTTCAGGAGCAAGAGAACTCACCCCTCTGTGCGCATACACTCGTTGCAATCTACCCATTTTCACCTCAATTAGTCTAACTTTTCCGGTAGCTGTGCTGATATTGCTGTCTATAGTTCGGGTTTGGCTACAGCAAATTATTGCTCGTATTGGTGAGTAGGTACTGGTGCAGCGGTTTACCAGGGCACGCCAGCAAAACACAGCAGGCATACCGATTAGATCACATAAATCACACTAATAGGTCACCCAAGATATGCCACTGGATCACGCCAACCGACTGCCTGTTTCATCGGCTGCAAATAAATGCACTTTGTCGATCGAGACAGTAGCCGTGACCTTATCCCCTGGTTTCAGACCGTGGTCTGGGCGCACTCTCACCACCACGGCCATCCCGGTGGATTCGCTAGTCTGAGAATTGGAAGTAACTGCGGGCATCTCTCCTACTTGCTGACTGGTGCCCCCAGATTCGAAACAATCATGAGTGAGGGTGCCAGTACTTTGACCGCTTCCAGCAATTCGTCCATGCACATAGGAGTCAGCACCCAGTTCCTCCACTAAGTCCACCAGCAGAGGAATCGACACTTCGCCAGGGGACACACCCACAAAGTCCTCGGAGTTACCACTGACACTACTCACAAATTGCCCGTCGTGAGCAAAATTATCTGTCGAAATGCCAGTGGACGCACCTGCCGCCTCCCCCATACCGGTTCGCCAATCACCAGTTGTCCAACCCCCTATTCGCCAACCAGGGATGATTCGAAAATGTTCAGGACGCACGCCCACCACCACCGTCGGCGCAACATTTCCAGCTCCCGCTAAAGTACTTTCCACTCTAGGAGTGCCCCCAGTTGTAGCATCACTCTGGCCAATCGCACTGAACCTAACTTCAGTTCCAGTTACAGCACTGCGACCAACTACTTCGGCCAATTTAGGTGGCAATAAAGCACTGGCCCCACCCAATTTCAGCAAGCCTGCGCACGCGTCGAAGCGCACAGCAAAATGCAGCAAATTCATGGCTGGCGACCCAATGAACTCGGCCACAAAACGATTCGCAGGCAACTGATACAACTCGCGCGGCGAACCCACCTGTTGTAGTACGCCCTGATGCAAAACCGCAATGCGATTCCCCATTGTCAAAGCCTCAGTCTGGTCGTGCGTCACATAGAGAGTCGTGGTCCCCAGCTGGTGTTGTAGTTTGGCGATTTGGCTGCGCATCTGCAAACGCAATTGGGCATCCAAATTGGACAGGGGCTCATCCATCAAAAAAGCCTGCGGGTTGCGCACAATTGCCCGCCCCATGGCAACGCGCTGACGCTGACCGCCAGAAAGCGCCTTCGGGTGTCGCTCCAATAAGTCTTGTATCCCCAGCAAATGGGCAATCTGGCTGACCCGCTCTTGAATTTCGCTCTTGGGTACGCCCGCACATCTCAGGGAAAATCCCATGTTGTCGCCCACGCTCATATGCGGATATAGAGCATAGTTTTGGAACACCATCGCCACGTCGCGTTCCTTGGGGTCGAGATCCGTCACCTCTGTTCGACCCAAAAAAATCCGCCCAGAATTAACTGGTTCCAATCCCGCCAACATCCGCAAAGTAGTTGATTTTCCACAACCAGAGGGTCCCACTAATACCAAAAATTCGCCATCGCCGACCTGTAAATTGAGTTCTTTCACCGCAGGATGAGCACTATTTTCATAAATTCGAGTCGTGTTCTCAAAAGTTATAGACGTCACTATTCCTAGTCTCCTATTTCCTCCACCGACAGGTACGTGTCGGACGATCCGTAGTAGAGTGGTGTCCCCGGCAAGCCACCATCGGTAGCCAGAGCACGTTCTCATTCTAAGACCAGCGCGAACACGAATAAAACGCGTTATAACCTGTACCATATGAGTCCTGGACCAGCGCGACGTATTGGCGGGTATACCCTAATTGAACAACTCGGTTCAGGAGGTTCGGGCACCGTGTGGAGAGCCATACCTGATACGGGGGGCGCTCCTGTGGCCTTCAAGCTGTTGCACTTATTTGAGGCAGATAACGAGAAAGCCCGCCGACAGTTACTGCAGGAAACTCGCTTGGTCAATGCGATTAAATTGCCCAATGACGCACCCGGGGGTATTGCCCAAATTATCGACGTGGAAACTGAGGGTGTTTACGCTTTTATCGTCAGTGAGCTAGTCCCTGGCCCAACTTTGGCGCAAAAACTGGAATCAGGCCCGCTTTCCCCCGAGCAAGTGCTGAGCTTGGGGCATGCGCTGGCATTTGTGCTAGAACGCGTCCATGCTACGCGGGTGGCGCATCGGGATTTGAAGCCCTCCAACGTGATTTTGTCGGAGCGCGGCCCGGTGTTGATTGACTTTGGAATTGCTCGCACCGATAAAAGTGAGCGCGTTACCCAAACTGGTTTAGTGCGCGGCACGCCAGGTTTTGTTGCGCCCGAAGTTTTACAGGGTCAAGCCTCTGGTTTTACTGCTTGGATTGGAGCCGATTGGTATGCCTTTGCCGCATTGTTGTTGCAGTCTTTAACTGGCAGAGCACCATTTGGAAGAGGACAAACAGCTCTCTACCAGCAGTTACGTGGTCAGCCGGATGTGGATGGCTTGTCTGTGCCACTCCAAAACTGGTTTCGAGCTGCCTTAAATGCCGATCCGGCTGAGCGCGTGGAGTATACGGATTTGTTAGCGGCAATTGATGCTGATTGGCGGGACGACTGGGCAGAAGATGGAACTGAAGAAGCAGACCAAATGAAGGCAGGCTCAGCTGTGGGTATCGCAGATACTGCTGCAGGTGAACTAGAAACCAGGGTTTTAGCTTCTTCGACAGAGGATCTCACTCAGTTAATGCAATCGCCAGATCGGACACTCTATCTGCCAATGGACGACCCGGTAGCAAGCGGCTCTACCCCAACTCTGGTTCTTCGCGAGTCAATTATCGACCCACCAGTCGAGTTACCGCCTAGTTTTGCCGCTAATTCTGGGGGGAACGCTACTCCAGCTCCAGTGGCTTCCAGCAAAAAATATGGAGCCAGATCTGTGGCTCAAAATGCAGAAAATGATGCTGTCCCAGTTTTTTCATCGCCTGCTTCTGGACCGACTAGTGCCAATAATTCAGGGAAAGAAAATTCTGCGGCTAATCTAGCTGAACAAAGCAAAAATGCTGCCACTAAACCAGCCAAACTAAGGGAAGTGCATCGCATTCATCCGGTACCGACAGCACTATTTTGTGCACTAATTTCACTGTTACCCGTCGTAGTCGGGGTGATGGGTTGGGCGGTGAGCACACTTTTACTATCTGGTTTGTTTGCAATTGGAGTTAGTTATCGTTGGCAGTGGAGAAAGGTGAGGATGGGGCAAGAACCTGGAGCAGCTAATCCACTGACGTTGCCCGGGAGAATGATTCTGGGAATATTTGCTCTCATTCCAGGAGCCGCCATTGGCTCAATTATCGTCAAAGTGACAGAATTGGCTGGACAAGCAATTAATGGAAATATCCCTGCTAATTTCCAGCTCGAACAATTGTGGGATTTTTTATTGCTACAAACCAGCAATTCTACCGGCACCTATTTGACGGCTACTAATTCAATTATTTACTGGCTAGCTTGCTGGTTTATGACCTGTGCGGCCACTATGTTTCCTACTGCCAATTCGGCTCGATACGGCGTGGGTGTAATAGTTGATCGATTTTGCAGCGATCAATTCCAAAAAATTCTAGTTTGGATTCTCTTGGCCGTTGTGGTTGTTCTAGCTGGAGTGATGGCGCTAGATTTGGGGTAGACCCGTAAGAGTAGCAGAGATGCTCATCAAGCGCTCAGGGATGCTCTCAGTAACGGGAATATGATTCAGTCAGTGAGTTGAGTATAAAGCCAGTCCACAAAAATAACAGACCACCCCGCTATCAAAATCTTGCTACCCTGTCTAGTGAGTTGAGATAGCTTTTGACATAGTCTCGGGCAATACCGATTTTGCCCAACTAAAGTACCACTTGGAAAACACGCCAGCAGGACGTCGAGCGGCGAACGAAGCGTCATTTGGCCTGTTGAAAGGAAGTCAATGGCAAAGAAAAATGCGCATGGTGGCAACAGCCACAAGACTAACCGGAACAATTATCAACGTAATGTTTATGCTACTCGTCCTGCGCCAGCTTCTAAACGCCAGATCCGTAATATTGTTTTGGCGATTTTAGTAGTTTTAGTGGTTGCGGTCGCGGTCGCACTGTTTTTCGTGTTGTCGCGTTCAAGTGATAGTAGCGGCGGCGGTAGTTCGGCGCAGAGCTTGACTAGTGCTCAAAGCGGTGACCTGTTGAATAGTGTCCAACCCATCGTCATTTCCTCAGAGGGAGTTGGTGTTCGCAACCAGGATGCGCCAGATGTAACTCTCTATTTTGACTATTCATGCCATGCTTGCGCGCAAATCGACGACTTGGTGTTTGATTTACTGATTGAGGATGTGGAGGACGGTAAATACAATCTGTTGTTGCAACCTGTAAGCACGGTCAACATGAGCTATCACCCGGTGGCAACAAAGGCTGCGTTACTCGTTGCCCAATACGATCCCCAGAATTTCTTGGAATTCCATGGTTTGTTGATGGCGTATTTCTGGGAAGCGTACCAAGCCAACGACGGATCGGTGGTGCGCGACTCTGATAAGTCGCTGGAGGCTGTGATAGACATGGCCGAACAGGTGGGCATCTCTCAAGAAATTATCGACCTGTTTGATTCCACGGGTGCGGTCGACTACTTGTCTACAGCAACCAATAATTGGATGAGTGACACCGAGGCTGGCACCATCGAAGGACGCGGCGACTATAACGCTACTCCCGAAGTAGTTGCCAACAATGTGTCGATTCGCTTCTCGGGTAGCTCTGGCAGCGAGCTTCACGAAAATTTGTTGGAATCCTTGCGCAATGCGGGTTTGGATGTGTAGTAGTGAGGGAAAAATTCCACTAACTCTCTGATTTCCTCGATACGGTAGCAGCAAGGGAAGACCCGTCCGTTAGCTTTTAGTTTTTCCGCCATCCCCGCGCTACGACCCCAAAAGTTGGTATGCGCTAAGTGGACGTAATAGGATTGTGTGGACGTAAAACACAGTGAACACTCGAAGTGCACTGGCTTACAGGCTAGTGCACTTCGATTTTTGTTGCAGTAACCCAGGCGCAAGCAGACATAATTGGGAGTAATGGTGCTCGGTCCATCTCACGCCACTAGTGGTGCAGCTGTGTTTTTGGGGGCAGCGAGTGTGCTGCCCGGATATGGCGAGCTGGAGGTGCCGGGTCTATTTGCTGGCACAGTATGTGCAATGGGGGCTGCTTTGGTGCCAGATTTGGATACTGAAACATCTAGTGCAGCAAAAGCTTTACCACCGGTTTCAAAAATAGGGCACAAGGCTCTGTCCATAGTGGGTGGTGCGCATCGAAAAGGTACGCATTCTTTGCTATTTATTGCTTTGCTTTGCCTGTTGGGATACTGTGGACACTCGTTTTTGCCCTCTATTGATGTGTTCGGGTGGAATTTTGCTTGGTTTCCTGCTCTCTTAGTTGGATTTATGGGCGCATTCGCCGCCTCTGCCTACCATTTGTGGACAAAATTTGGGGCATGGTGGGCTTTTCTAGTTGGTTTAGTCGCAGGTGGCTTCCTGGTGGGCGATGCATACATTCTGGTTTTTGTGGTTCCACTGGGAATAGCCACGCATATTGTGGGAGATACGCTCACTACCAGAGGGGTGCCTTGGTTTTGGCCGATAATTCGAAAGAATCTGCGCCTACCAATTCTAGGCGATACGGGCAGTTCGCGTGAAAAAATCCTGCATTCCATTCTGATTGCAGCGAGTGTGGTTCTCTTGCTGGTTCGCTGCGTTGAACTAATCACTAGGTAGCTGTTTTGAGCAAGTAAGTTAGGTAACTGTTTTAAGCAAGCAAATTTGCAAAGAAAATTTAGTGTCCGTTTACACTGTCAAAAACTTTGACTAATTGAATTTGACCCACGAGAATTGAGGGCAGGCCACCTTAGCTCAGTTGGTAGAGCATCCGCCTTGTAAGCGGACGGTCGCGAGTTCGAGTCTCGCAGGTGGCTCTCACTTGAACACCCAAAATTTGCTGAATAAGTAGTTAGCTAGCGTAACTACCACTTGGACAACTATTTTAGTGACTTTGTCGTTTACACCATAACAAGTCACGATGACAAACATGAGACCCATATCTATGAGAAGAGAACCCAACCGAGCTACAAAAAACATGATCACTTCTCTGATAATATTCTGGTCCTTACTTTCAAACACAAACCGTCTGTTAGTAAAATAAGCAAAGGTAGCCGACAATATCCAAGAAATAACATTCGCCACCTGGAGTTGAACAGGATGGCGAGGATCCAAAATGGTCAATACCAGCCCGTAATATGCTCCCAAACTGACCAGTGTCGTCAATACGCCAATGATAATATAGTTGACAATCTCTTTATATTTTCTATACAACTTACAAATCATTTAGTTTCCATCGCCTCTGTACAACTTCACTACTTCTATAACTTCCATGTAATTCACAGATAACTTAATTCCCATCACTTCTTGTTTCTTACGTAACCTTATCACTCTTGCCACTTCTATATAACTCCGCCACTTTCATACAGCTCGTACTCACAGCTCACTTGATTCTCACCACATTCTCATCGTTTGTCTCCGAAATTATATAGTGAGGTCTCCTCTTTGTTTCCATATAGGTTCTCGCTAAATACTGACCCATA
>CBCPNB010000055.1:0-18962 GCA_965120455.1 uncultured Actinomycetaceae bacterium
GATGCAAATGCGGCAAAACCAATATGGGACGGAATGAAAACAATGGATATAGGGAAAAGAGACAGATAGCGGGAGCAAAAGAAAAAAGGAAAAGAGGAGAAGATTTGTTAAAAATTGATTTAGCGGATACACATCAGGTGCACGTAGCCTGGGGGTGTATTGCCGAGCCAGGCGACGATGCAATTGGTACGGCTTGTGAACTCTTTGGAGCTACTACAGCTCTAGAATGCGTCTTGCTGGGCAAGGAACTGCCGTTCGAACGACTAGCTACACGAGCAGGCGGGGCAGCTGAGTTAAAGGATAGCGAAGCTAAGAAAGAATCTAGTGCACCTAGAGTAGCTGAGCACAATAGTGAGCAATTGGAGGCAACGCAATCGACTCTAGATTACGGGGAGCCCTGCGTTCAAGGGGAGTGGAGTCCGGTTGAGCGACTGCGGCGACGTTGGCATAAAGTGTTAGAGCGCTATCGAATCAGAATCGAGCGGTTAAATCTCGACAGAGTGTTGGAACAGACCCACGAATTGGGAGTATCTATTTTGACACCGGGGATGAGGCAGTGGCCCCAAGCTGTAAACGACTTGGGGGCGTGCTCTCCTCTAGCTTTGTGGGTAACCGGAGATATCGACTTATTGCATCGTCCATTATCTGTAGCAGTGGTTGGATCCAGAGATTGTAGTGAAGTTGCTCGCCTAGCTACCATGGAGTTGACACAGTCTTTGGCTACTCGGGGCATTAACGTGATTTCTGGGGGAGCCTACGGAGTGGATGCTGCAGCACATACGGGTGCACTACAGGCCAGTGGGGGAGTAACTACCGCAGTGCTGTGCGGTGGGTTGGACAAACTCTATCCTGCCAATAATGAACATTTATTGCTAGAGATTCAGCGTCGAGGAGTGTTGGTTTCTGAGTCTCCACCGGGCAAACGTCCAGCAGCTTGGCTATTTTGAAGCGCAACCGACTAATTTCAGCACTGGCAAAGGTAACTGTGGTGGCTGAGGCAGCTAAAAGGTCTGGGGCTTTAAATACCGCTCATTGGGCTTTGGAGTTGGGACGTGGAGTTGGAGCACTGCCCCGGATCGGTGAATTCAGCTAAATGCGTGGGCACGAATCTGTTGCTGCGCGATGGAGCCCACATCATTTTGGGCGTAGAAGATGTACTGGATTTGCTGGGACAATTTTTATCTGGCTCCGAAAGGATCAGCTGGCAAAACGGAACAGATACTGGTTTATCCCGGCAATCTAGACTAGAGGATTTAAAGCGAAAAGGAGTGTATTTTTCGGCTATCGAAGAATGCGTTTACGCTGCCTTACCGACTCGTACATCTGTGAGCGAACACGATCTATCAGTTGAAGTCGCTATGTCTCTTGGCGAAATTTCAAATGCGCTCTTTAGCCTGCAACTAGCCAAACTAGTCGAAAAACAGACTGATGGATGGAGAAAACTGTGAGCTCTGAATCTGTCTTCAATTATGAACATTTTAAACCTGAGTCTTTCCTGATTTGGAGCTTGATTTCCTCTGTTCAATCCAAGTCTTATGCTGCAATTCAGGTGATGGGCAAAAACCTAGCCAATAGAGACAATCCGTAAATCCGGCGTGGATAGAAATATAGTAGGAGGGTGGATGTTTCAATCGGTCAAGTTCTGGATGCTTGGAGCGATTTTTTAGCAGTGCGCCAGGGGTATGCCAAAACTACCGTGAGTTCATATTTGACGGATTTACGCGATTTTTTCACTCACGTTGGTTTGGACGCCAACTCCTCTGCGGCTGCTTTGCATGAACTCACCTTTAGATCAGCTAGATCGTGGATGTCAGAGCGCATGAATGCTGGACGTTCGCGGGCAACCATAAATCGAGGAGCAGCAGCCTTGCGAGGATTCTGTCAATGGGCACACGCAAATAATTTTTTGCGCACTGATTTTTCACAGGGCATCGAGGTAGCCAGAACCGACTCGAGACTACCGACCGTCTTGACCAAAACAGATATCGACAAACTACTAAAGGTTGCTCGAAGCACAGCCGACAATCCAGTAGGAATCCGGGATCTAGCGATGTTCGAAGTCCTCTACGGGGCAGCTTTGCGAGTTTCCGAACTAGTTGGACTAAACCTAGCGGACGTCAACTTGGAGGATTTGTCGTTTCGAGTGTTAGGCAAAGGAAATAAAGAGCGCGTAGTGCCATTTGGTTTACCAGCTGCTAAGGCATTAGAAAAATGGTTGACAGTGCGCACCGAACTAGCCGACTTCCGAACCACGGCATTATTTGTGGGGGAGCGCGGCAAACGCATAGACCAGCGAGTAGTGCGTTCTCGGTTACATCAACTAAGCGCCAAAGCCGGGGTAAAGGATATTGCGCCCCACGGATTGCGCCACTCGTCGGCAACACATTTGCTGGAGGAGGGCGCAGATTTGCGTTTTGTGCAGGAATATTTAGGGCACTCTTCCCTGCAAACCACCCAACGCTACACGCACGTGGACGCTAAACGGCTCTCCGAAGTCTATCGCCGCGCCCACCCGCGCGCTTGACTGTTATAAACCTACTCTGCTCGCAATTTGTCCTATCCTGAGCCAATCTTGGATTGGATTGCAACTCCAAGTCGCCCATTCACCCAATTCGTCTAGTAGAAAGTTGAGACTCTCTTAGTTCATGTCTGCAGCCAAGCATCGAGCACCTGCCTGGATAAAGCACCCCAAGTGTTTTTGCCAATTCCTAAATCCGCTCTAGTGATAATAGTCATATTATTGTTGAGTCTATGGTTGGTGAAGCAAGTTGCCATTTAGTTCATTTTCCTCTGGGTTTATCCATCGATAGAGTGAAAAGATCACCCAATTGTCGAATTTCGCGCGAAATGGCCAAAACTGACACAAACTGTAAAACTGTCACTCCAATCAATTTTATGCTGCGTTTCACTTGTTCACAAAGTGGTCAGGTTTGCAGCATAGAAACGATTTTTGGGACACTACTATCCGAATAGTGGGAAGACGTCGCATTTCTATTTCGATCCAGGGTGTTTGGACTGGATGTTAAGCTGAATCAGCAGCGCGACTGATAAAAATCCCTACAGGTGTAACTCTCAATTGAAGGGCAGATAGGTGCAAGTACTCAGTCTGGTTTTAATTCTGTTGGCATGTGTGATGGCTTCTGCAGTGTTAGACCAGGTGGTGTCGCGCGTATCCATGCCGCTAATCCAAATTTTGGTGGGTTTCCTGGTCGCTCTGATGGTTCCCGAACTAGCGGATGTACACATCGAGGGCGAATTCTTCTTGCTGCTTTTCATTGCGCCGCTGTTATTCAACGAAGCTAGACACTCCGAGAGAAATGCTTTATGGGAAAACAAGTGGTCTATCTTATCGTTGGCCATTGGGTTGGTGTTGCTCACCGTTTTGATTCTTGGGTTCACCCTGAACTGGTTAGTACCTTCGATTCCACTGGCGGCAGCTTTCGCACTAGGAGCGGCGCTTGGTCCAACCGATGCGGCAGCTGTGATGGCTTTGGGCTCTACCGTCAAATTGACCAAACGCCAAAAAACCCTGCTAAACGGAGAGGCCTTAATCAACGACGCCTCGGGTGTTGTCTCGTTCAACTTTGCAATTGCCGCTGCAGTCACCGCTGCTTTTTCACTGTTAGAGGCCACCGTTTCATTCCTGCAACTGTTCTTTGGCGGCATCATCATTGGAGTAGTTCTGGGTGCCTTATTCGCTTGGATCATCAGGTTGTTGCGCCGCCGTGGGCTGGCCTCTACCACGGTGTCGGTTCTCTTTGAAGTATTCACGCCTTTTGTGGTATTCTTGGCGGCTGAAAACGTGCACACGTCGGGGATTTTGGCCGTAGTTGCCGCCGGTATATTGATGCAGCAAAAAGCTCGTTTTGGCGTGGTTTCAACTGATTTTGCTGAACAACAGATGGTGTCTCACAACGTGTGGGAGATTGCCATTTTCTTGATCAACGGCATTCTCTTTGTCATGCTTGGCATGCAACTGCCCACGGCAATGGAACCTGACTCGCGTATACACCTATCTTTCCCGGCCGTAATTGGTTTAATTTTGCTGCTCACCGCAATGGTGTTTGGAATCAGGTTCTTGTGGATTTTGGCCATGGAAATCACTCGTAAAACTGTAACCGGAAAGGAATTCACCGGCAAACGTGCCATTCTTAGAAACGTAGCCATCACAACTTTTGGTGGCCCCAAAGGTGCGATCACATTGTCGCTGATCATGACAATTCCTCTGACCTTAGATACTGGGGATGCGTTTCCGAGTCGTAAGCTGCTGATTTTTCTAGCCGCTGGGGTTATTTTGGTTTCCTTGTTGGTGGCTGATTTGTTGCTGCCCATTTTGTCTCCCAAAGACGAGCGGGTGATCAAAAACCGTCAGGCTGAATTGCATCGCGCTCAAATCATAGTTTTAGAGGCCACGATGCGTGACTTGCAGGAAAGGATTGCTGAAAACAACGAGCCCGAGTACACGCCTGCAGCTAGGCTGACTTTGGCGCGATACAGGGTGCGTTTGACCAGGGAATTGTTCAATTCTGGCAGTGACGGAGAAATTCTCAAACAACTCTCCTCTGAAGTTTTCGAAGTGCAGCACCAAAGAGCAGAAGAACTGCGCAAGAATGGCGAAATGGGGCTGGCCTCCAGAGAAATGTTTGCTTCCTTCCCTACTTTGCGGGGGGTTGCTGGACTAATTGCCAACGTGGATCATCGCCCTACCTTGAAAGCCCGCTGGCTCGGGCTAAAACGTAGAATTGACGTTGCAGTGGCTAAAATTCGCCACCGAAAAGTAGACGACGAACTGGTCGACTTAATGTATTACGACACCTGTGTGTTTGCCATTAAATTGGAAAAGAGTGCGATCGAGTATCTCAGTGAAGTAAAGAAAAACGACACTGATAAAGTTCGCGTGCGTGCTGCAGGTATTTTGCTGGGAGAACACAAGAGCACGCTCAACTCCCTGAAAGGCCGTATTAAACACGCAGAAGAGGCGGCGGCTGCCGCTGAACTGGAGGGCAAAACTAATTCGCGTGACCAGGCTTTGCCATTTGGGGAGCAGTTCAAGAATGCTCACCGCTATGCCGATGAAATGGATGCCACGGCCTACAGCATTGAGCTGGCAGAAATCAACAAATTGCGTGACAAAGGTGAAATCAGTGAATCGATAGCTAATTCGTTGCGCCAAAACGTGTATTTGCTGCAAATGGCTCTGGGAGACTAGTCGACTAACTAGAGACTAATTGGCTAACTAATTGGTTAACCAATTAGCCGACTAGTTGACCAATCAACTGGCCGATAACTGAGCAGCTAGCTGGTCAGCTGACTTCAACTAGTTAACTGACAATTCTAGCCAGCCAGGTAACTACACATTTGAGCCGATGACGATTAGCGACAGTGCATCACGTGAGGAGCTGCTTGTGGGAAAAAACCGAAAAATGCGCCTGTGGCCGCCAGCAGATGAACCGCTGGCAGGCGCTGTCATGGATAATCACACCCATCTGCCCTTGCGGGAAATAGATGTATTTGTAGATGAATTGGGTGAGACTCTGTCAATCCCAGAACAACTGCATCGGGCAAGGAAAATAGGAGTTACCCAAATTGTAACTTCCGCCTGCGAATTGCCAGACTTCGAGCTAGCCCTAGATTTTGCCGATCAATGGCCAAATGTGAAAGTCGCTTTGGCCATCCACCCCAACGAAGCGGCTCTGCATGCAGGAGTATGCGGCATTGGGCCAGATGGCCTAGAGCATTTGGCCAAAGAACACCACATTCCTTTACTGGACGCGATCAATGTGGTGACAAAACATTTGACGAGTCCTAATGTGGTGGCAGTGGGCGAAACTGGGTTGGATTACTTTCGTACCGACACTCGGGGCCGACAAGCCCAACGAGAAGCCTTTAGGGCACACCTCGAGCTGGCTTACTCACACAATTTGCCGCTGCAAATTCACGATCGGGACGCTCACCAGGACACCTTGCAGTTGTTGCAAGATTCGGCCAAAGCAGAGCAAGTCATTGTTTTTCATTCTTTCAGTGGGGATGTGCATCTGGCCTGCGAGTTGGCTGCTCGTGGTTGGTATGCGTCTTTTTCAGGAACGCTTACTTATCCCAGAAATGAACGCTTGCGGGCAGCCTTGTTGGCTTTACCAAAGAATTTGGTGTTGGTAGAAACTGACGCCCCGTACTTGCCTCCCCAAAAGTATCGGGGTTGCCCCAATGCCAGCTACGTAATTACTCATACGGTTCGAGCAATTGCCAGATTGTGGGAGCTCCCAGAGGAGCAGACTTGCCAGATTTTGCTGGAAAACTCTCAGCGAGTCTATGGCGTTTGGTGATAAAAGTTAGCTGGGTACTGGTTTGATATTTAGCTAAAGTAACTGGAGCATACTGGTGTAATTTCGTTGTGGGTGCACTGCTCTGGCAATAGCGTTGCGGAAAGGATCTCATGGTTTCTTTCGACCCGTCCAAACGGACTGTCTTTCTCTCTGCGTTTTTCGCGTCCTTATTCATGGTGTCCATGACGGTGTGCGCGGTAGCGACAGAATACAAGACTGTAACTATCGTGCACGACGGGTTGGTCAAATCAGTGAGGACTTTTGATTTATCTGTGGGGACTTTGTTAACGCACAACGGAATCACTGTTAGCGAATGGGATAATTTGAGTCACGCCTTAACAAATTCTCTTCGCGACGGTGACGTCATCACCATTGATACTGCTCAAGAATATACGGTGACGGCTAATAGTCAGAGAATATCTTATTGGTCTGCGGCGACTTCTTTGGATCAGGTGATAAGCGATGCTTACACAGAGATCCTAGATGATTCATCTTCGTCTGTGACTACTAACGCATCCACTGCTGGGAATAGTGAAACTGCCGATGAGACTAGTCAAAGTGTCGATGCCAGTTTTTATTTGACATACAACCGGGCCAAAGGCATTTCTTTGCCGCTGGTAGCTGAGGAAACTACGTTGACGGTAAAGATCGATGGCGCATCCACTGAAGTGCAATTATCGGGTGGGGAGACAGTTGAGGAGGCTGTTGCACTGAGTGGATACGAGCTGAGCGCTCTGGATGAAGTGCAAGTCAGCACGGATACCGGGGAGGTGTATGTGAATGTGGTGACTGTGCAGCGAAACCTAGTGGTCCAGGAAGAAACGATCGAGTACGAGACCGAAGAACAAGAGGACGATTCTCTCAGCGAGGGACAGACAACAGTTTTGCAACAGGGGCAAGATGGGGTAAGAGAAGTTGTGGTGTTCCAATATGTTCGCGGTGGACAGGTATTGCATTCAGCGGTGGTATCCGAGCAGGTTATCAGTGAAGCCGTGAACCAAATTGTGCTCGTTGGCACTAGTACGGAAGATGATACTGAGGACACTGAAACGGAAGATGAAGATACGGAAGTGGTTTTTGCAGAGGGGGATGAGGTCTGGGAAGCTCTCGCCCAATGTGAATCCGGCGGAGATCCAACTGTAGTGTCAGCTGATGGTAACTATTATGGGCTCTACCAGTTTTCGCTTTCTACTTGGCAGGCACTAGGGGGCACGGGCTTGCCTTCTGAAGCTGATGCAGAAACGCAAACGGAGATGGCGAAAAAACTCCAGGCACAATCTGGCTGGGGTCAGTGGCCTGCTTGTGCGGCAGCGTTGGGATTGGAGTAGGCTGTGGATGCTGTCTCTGCTAATTCTGTTACTGCCGGTGGTTCTACTGTTTCTGCCAGTTTTGCTGATTCTGTTTCCTATAGTGCTTCTGTTGTTTCTAGAACACCGTTGCCAACGCTCACTCTTTCGTTGATCAGGCAGTTGTCTAATGAACTAGGAATTCAACCGACTAAAAAGTTGGGACAAAATTTCGTTCACGACGCGGGCACGGTGCGAAAGATTGCCCAGATTGCCCAGATTGAGCCGGGACAAAGTGTGCTAGAAATCGGTCCAGGGTTGGGCAGCTTGACTTTGGCGCTGCTTGAGCGTGGAGCTAGGGTGACTGCTGTCGAAATTGACCCAATTTTGGCGGGCTCTCTGCTGAATACCGTCTCTAAATTGGCTCCCAATGAGAGTAAAAATTTACAGGTAGTAAATCGAGATGGTCTAGAACTGTGCAGTTGGCAGGCTTTGGCTGTACCGACTGTGCCAGCTACCAAGCTGGTTGCCAATTTACCGTACAACGTCGCGGTGCCGTTGTTACTAAATACAGTGCAGGCTTTGCCGTCCTTGGAGCACTCCGTGGTAATGGTTCAAGCTGAAGTGGCCGATCGCCTGGTGGCCTTGCCCGGATCTCGCATCTATGGTGCCCCAACAGTGAAGTTAGCTTGGTATGGGCGAGCTAAATTTGCAGGCTTGGTTTCTCGAACCGTGTTCTGGCCCCAACCCAATGTGGATTCAGCTCTAGTTGAATGGCACCGGGAGCCAGACAGAGGATCTGAAATTTTACGGCGAGTCACATTTAAATTGGTGGATTTAGCCTTTGGGCAGCGGCGTAAAATGATTCGTACTCCATTGCGCGACTACCTGTCTTTGGTTGCACACGAAGTGGGTGCGCGGCAACGCTTTGGCCGGGATGCTCAGCAATGTGCTGGTGTAAAGGCTCGACAACCTAGTGACGTAAATGAGGAGTCCCCTGATCCAGGCGCCATCGCTGAAGAATTGTGTACAGCTGCCAAAATTTCGCCAACTAGTAGGGCTGAGTCGCTGACAATCGACGACTATGTGCGTTTGGGTGAAGCGGTTTTGTATCTGCAAGCCAAACACGCCTGTTTGGCAGAAATAATTGTGCAACTCGTGGGTGAAGATGAGCAGGTGGGCAAATCCCCAGAAGCTAGGAAACTCAATGCAAGTTATTCACGAGGCGTGGTTACCAGTACTGAAGCGACAGAAGAGCAACTTGTAAGCGACCAATCTGAACAAATTACTTCGCCGAAGGTAAGGAACATAAAACCGGGCTGCAAACCAGGAAACCCCAAACTGGTGGTCACTTCAGCTCCAGGAAAGGTCAACTTGGTGTTGCACTCATCCAAAAAAGGCGAGGATGGATACCACCAGCTGGCCACGATTTTTGAGGCCTTGAGTTTGCGCGAAGTCGTTTGCTGTCAGCTGGCTGAAAAAGGTCAACGAAAATATCACGGTGCAGCTGACTCGGTTGTGGCTTCGCTCAGAACTGTTGCCTACTTGCCAAACGGCAGTATTGATTTAGCGGCTACAGCTGAGATGCTCGGCGTTCCTCGGGAGCGGCATTTGGCCGTGCGTGCTGCCGAGCTTTTGGCTGAATACGCCAAGATGCACAAAATTGGCAGCGTGCAGCCAGTACACCTAGATGTGCAAAAGCATATTCCGGTGGCGGGAGGAATGGCTGGTGGCTCAGCTGATGCGGCAGCCACGTTGGTGGCGCTAAACCAGTTGTGGAATCTCGAGTTGACTTCCGCTGAGTTGGAAGTGCAGGCCCGTAAACTGGGCGCGGATGTGCCTGCGTGTTTGATGGGGGGTACTTGTCTTGGTCTGGGACGTGGCGACCAAATGAGGGCGATAGCTCCTGGTCTAAGCGCCTTTGATGGGGCTGTTAGTAATTCTATTGCAGCCGCTGACCCAACAGTTTTTGGTTTGCACTGGTGGGTGTTGGCTATCCCTGCACAGGGGCTGTCCACTCCGGCAGTTTTCCAGACCTTTGACTCCGCAGGTTTAGGGCGAGAGAGCTTGGAGATCTTTTCCTCCGAATTTTTGGACACCACCAAGCAAGATGCTCAATCTTTGGCGAATGTTTTAGAAAACGATTTGCAGCAGGCAGCATTGTGCTTGCGTCCTGAATTAGCTAAAGTCGGTGAATTCATGCTCAGCGCTGGCGCTTTACGATGGATTGTTAGTGGTTCTGGTCCAACTATTGCTGCCTTAGCGCCTACTCAAGCTGCAGCCAAAAAAATTCAAACCACTCTTGAGCAGGCGAGCGAAGAGTTAGCTGCCTCTGGTTGCGCTTTAAAAACTGTGGCGGTAGCTGGAGGGCCAGCTAGAGGCGCTACCGTTGATTTATTGGCTAGCTGATTATTCTAATTGAAAACTAGTTTCTAACCATTGTTCTTCTAATTCTAGTTCCAGATTTTGTAACCGAGAAAGTTCTGTGTGTAAAGTATTCAATTCCAAGTAATTTAGCGGATCAGTGTCGGCCATCTTTTGTTCGACAGCTATTTGCTGCTGGCGATTCTTCTCTAATTTTCTCTCCAAAGAAGTTAAGCTTTTTTCCAAAGTACGTCGCTTGGCTCCAGATAATCTCACTCTACTTCTGGCATGATCAACTGGATAGCTATCTTCGTTGGAATTTTTGTCAGTATCAGAGGATAACTCGACTAATTTTTTAGCTTGCTCTCCCCGAGTATTTGACAAACTTTTTGATATTTTTTGTTCATTCTTATTTCTGTGCTCATTGTTGTTTTCCCGCTCGTCTTTGTTTCTATGTTCACCGTCTGTGTTATTTTTAGGCTCTTGCATCAGATGTAGATATTGATCCACGCTGCCTGGCAGATGTCGGATATATCCGTCAATAATAGCGTATTGGTTATCAGTGGTTCGCTCCAATAAATATCGGTCGTGGGAGACCACTAGCAAGGTTCCAGGCCAAGAATCCAGTAAATCCTCCAATGCTGTCAACATGTCGGTATCGACGTCATTGGTGGGTTCATCCAAAATCAACACATTCGGTTCAGCCAGTAAAGTCAACAAAATTTGCAGACGGCGTTTTTGCCCACCAGATAAATCACGCACATAAGCAGAAAGGTGAGCTCGTTCAAAGCCAAGCCGCTCTAACAATTGCGCTGGAGTTAAATCTTTACCGTCAATTTCAAAACTGGTTTTTGTGTGGGATAAAATTTCGCGCACTCGAGTATCCGACAGACTCTGTAAAATTTGTGACTCTTGATCTAATACACCTAATTTTACAGTTTTTCCCAACTTGATTCGACCAGATAAAATTTTGGCTGCTTTAATAGAATTATCTGTAAGCAGGGAATCCTTGGAAACAGAATTTATAGAAATAAAATCCCGACCTGACGCAGAATTTGCAAATACTTGGGCAATCGCCGCCAACAAAGTAGATTTACCTGCCCCGTTAGCACCCAAAATACCGATCCTCTCACCGGGACCAATTTGCCAGTTGATATCTCGTAGAACAGTGTTTACTTCTCCTGTTCTATCTGTTTCATTTGCCGTAGAATAACCAATCGTTAAATCTACTAAATTGATGACGTCTTTACCCAAACGCGTAGTTGCCAAAGCCACTAACTCAGTGTTGTTGCGCGGCGGCGGCACTTTTTCAATCAACTGATTTGCAGCTTCAACGCGAAATTTAGGTTTTGACGTCCGGGCTGGAGCCCCTCGACGTAGCCACGCCAATTCCTTGCGCAACAAATTTTGACGTTTTTGTTCAGTTTGAGAGGCCAGGCGAGCCCGCTCAACCCGTTGCAAAATATAGGCCGCGTAGCCTCCCTCAAACGGCTCGACGATCCCATCGTGAACTTCCCAGTGTGAGCCGAAACTTGGTCTAAAAACCAGCGATCGTGGGTGACAATTAGCAAAGCTCCAGAGTTTTTCGACCACCTTTGCTGCAAGTGCTTGGCTAGCCACGCAATCCCCTCGATATCCAAGTGGTTAGTGGGCTCATCCAAGGCGATAACATCCCAATCTTCCACCAAGATTTGCGCCAAAGCTACGCGCCTGCGCTGACCGCCAGAGAGCTCCCGCACGTATTTTTCCAGTGGCAGTTCAGGCAAAAGCCCTGCCACTATTTCCCGAATTCGCGGATTGGCAGCCCACAAGTGGCGTGGTTGACCACCAGCTAGCACGGATTCGATGGTTTCATCGGGGTGGAGAGAATCAGCCTGTCCGAGCATGCCAATGCGCAGATTCCGGCGAGTAGTGACTAGTCCCACATCAGGGGGTTGTGCACCTGTTATCACCCGTAGCAAGGTGGATTTGCCTCCCCCATTGCGTCCTACAATGCCAATTCGGTCACCATCTGCAATTCCGACAGTTACATCCGTCAAGACGGTTTTAGTTGGATATTCGACACGAATATTTTGTGCAGACAAAAGATGTCCCATGCTCGCAGGTTAGCTTGTCACCATGATTTTGTGCACTCTTGCCAGTAGTTGGTTGTCAATTTTGTTGCGAACATCAAATGAAGGAATTTTTGTGTAATCGCATTTATGTGGCAAAATGTTTCTCGATTCCGCCTTGGTGTAATCGGCAGCACAGGGGTTTTTGGTGCCCTTAGTCTAGGTTCGAGTCCTAGGGGCGGAGCTTGGCCAAACCCCGTTTTGTTGAGGGGGTATTTGTGTCTAGTACATCCATTCCTAGCGGGGAACTTGCCCAAAATCGCTCAGTAATCATTTTGGCGGCGGGGCAGGGAACGCGCATGAAATCCACTCTCCCGAAAGTGTTGCATCCTTTGTTGGGTAGGACTTTGTTGGGACACACAATTTACGCGGCTAGTGCCATGGCTCCACAGCGTTTAATCGTGGTAGTGCGCCATGAACGAAACCAGGTGGAGGCTGAGGCCAAACGCTGTTATCCACTGGCGTTAATTGCCGAGCAAGATGAAATCCCCGGAACCGGGCGCGCAGTGTACTGCGCTCTCCAGGAGGCAAAAGCCAGGGGAGCAGCGCTAAGCGGCACCGTGTTTGTCACTTCGGCCGATGTGCCACTACTAACGGCTGAAACTTTGGCAGCAGTGGGGGAGATGCACGAAAAATCGCAGGCAGCTGTCACTTTGGTGACTACAGTAGTCTCCGATCCAACTGGTTATGGGCGGATTGTGCGTAGCGAGAGCGGACAAGTAGCCAAAATCGTCGAACATCGCGATGCCAGCGAAGCGCAGAGAGAAATTTGTGAAATTAACGCGGGAATTTATGCTTTTGAGGCCACATTTTTGGCAGATTCTTTGCAGAAATTGGAACAAAATAACGCCCAAGGTGAAATTTATCTAACCGATGTGGCAGAAATTGCGGTCAAAGCGGGCAGGGTTGTGCAAGCATTCGTGTTGGCTGATTCTTGGCAAGCCCGGGGTTGTAATGATCGTGCCCAGTTGGCTGATTTACGGGGAGAGATGAATCGGCGGATCTGTCGAAAACACCAGATCAACGGGGTTTCCATTGTGGATCCAGTCACAACTACAGTTGATGTGACGGTTCAAATTGCTCCAGACGCAGTGATTTATCCGGGCACGCAACTGGAGGGAAACACTGTTGTGGACGCATTCACTGAAATTGGTCCGGGAACAACGGTGTGCAACTCGCGCATCGGACAAGGAGCTCGGATTCCGCATTGTTGTATTTCTAATACTGTAATTGAGGCGAATAAAACGCTGCCACCGTTTAGTGTAGTGACTGCGGATTAATTGTTTGGACATGGGGATGAGGAAAGTCCAGGCGAAGGAACGCGCTAATGTTTAGTACCGCCGGTGTAATTTAGTGGGGGATGTGATGACTGGCATTACTAGTTCTGGGGAAAAGCGGCTGGTTTTGCTCAGCGGTCGGGCTCACCCACATTTGGCTGAACAGGTGGGACGGCAAGTGGGGTGCGGGGTATCTCCCACCACTGCCTACGATTTTGCCAATGGGGAAATTTACGTTCGTTTCGACGAGTCAATTCGCGGTGCGGACGTATTTATTTTGCAATCCATGTGTGCGCCCATCAACGAGTGGTTGATGGAAGTCCTGATCATGTTGGATGCGGCCAAGCGTGCTTCTGCGAAAAGAATTACTGCGGTTTTGCCGTTTTACCCGTATTCGCGCCAGGACAAAAAACATCAGGGGAGAGAACCAATTTCGGCGCGTTTGGTGGCGGATTTGTTGAAAACAGCGGGCGCGGATCGGGTGATGAGCGTTGATTTGCATGCTTCCCAGGAGCAGGGTTTTTTCGATGGCCCGGTGGATCACTTGTGGGCGATGCCGGTGCTGGTTGATTACGTGAAAGAAAAGGTCGATCCTCAAAACGTTACGATTGTTTCTCCCGATGCAGGACGGATTCGGGTAGCTGAAAAATGGTCTCGCCGCGTTGGTGGTAGTCCGTTGGCCTTTGTACACAAGACGCGCGACACGACTAGGCCGAATGTGGCAGTGGCAAACCGAGTGGTGGGTGATGTTAAGGGACGTGAATGCGTGCTAGTGGATGATTTGATCGACACTGCGGGCACGATCACTGAAGCGGTGAGAGTGTTGCGCGATGAGGGCGCTAAATCGGTGATTGTAGCGGCAACGCACGGGGTTTTATCTGATCCGGCAACGCAGCGTTTGCGCGATTGTGGTGCTACTGAAGTGATTTTGACTGACACTTTGCCAATTCCAGAGGAAAAGCGATTTGAGAATTTGACGGTGCTCTCCATTGCTCCTTTGCTGGCTTACGCCATTCACGAAGTGTTCGAGGATGGGTCGGTCACGGAAATTTTGGATGGTCCAACCTCTAAATACCGGTGGTAGTTAGCTGCTAAGAGTGTGGCTAATCTGGCTGGATTGTTTTTCTTGGTGGAGTCGGTAAGTAGTTACAATAAAGTGTCCCGGCGAGGGAGCTATTTGGCTCCGTTATCGGCAGGATAGCGTGATTTAGCGGTGAGCTGTGGGTTTTCACTACTCCAGGTTCATTTACGACGCGGACTCCGTCTTGCTAGGACACTTGGATCAGCCAGGTTTGGCGCTTAGTTGAGAGGAGTTTTGATGACTAAGAGTGAAAATGTTTTAGTTGCCAAAGTACGCGACAAGGTGGGAAAGGGGTCTGCTCGTCAGGCTCGTCGCGATGGACAGATTCCAGCAGTGTTGTATGGTCGGGGAACTGGCTCAGTGCACTTGTTGTTGCCCGGGCACGAAACTTTTTTGATTGTAAAGGACTCGGCGAACGCGCTGGTGACTGTCAAATTTGACGGTAAAGAACAGTTGGCTTTGGTGAAGTCCGTTCAGATACATCCAGTTCGTCGTCATATTTTGCACGTTGACTTGTTGGTAGTGTCAGCTGACGACAAGGTCGAGGTCGAGGTGCCGCTGGTAGTGGTGGGTTCTTCGGCGGCTGGTACCCAATACAGTCAAGAGGAATTCCAGGTGACGTTGAAAGCGCCAGCAATTGCAATTCCAGAGGTCGTCGAAGTGGATGTAACTGGTTTGCCAGCTGGCACGATGGTGCGCGTAGCAGATTTACAGTTGCCGGAAAATGTGGAGGCGGCCATGGATGCTAAGCGCGCTCTAGTTTCGATTACACCCTCGTCTTCTGCTCGTCGGGCTGCGGCAGCCGCCCAGGGAGATGCCTGATGATTCTTAGTTGATGAATACAATTCATGTGGTGATTCCAGCCGGGGGAGCGGGCACGCGTTTGTGGCCGCTATCTCGGCGGAACCGACCAAAGTTTTTACTGGATTTATTGGGTAGTGGACAGTCTTTACTGCAGCAAACCGTGCTGCGTTTGCGTCCAATTGCCCAGACTTTGACGGTGGTTACTGGTCGAGCACACGTAGTAGAGGTTCGACAGCAAATAGAGCAGCTGGATTTGGCTGTGCCAGTGCGAGTTTTGGCAGAGCCAAGTCCGAAAGACTCGATGGCTGCAATTGGTTTGGCAGCATGCTTAATTGGACAAGAATTTGGGGACGAGGCCGTAGTTGGTTCCTTTGCCGCCGACCATGTAATTGGAGAGCGCTGCGCTTTTTTGCAGACTATTTGCACATCTGTGCAGGCCGCTGAGCGGGGATTTTTGACGACAATCGGTCTAACACCTGATTTTGCTTCCACGGCCTATGGCTACATTCAAACGGGGAGAGCTTTGCAACCATCGACTGGTTTGTCTACCCCTGCACAGTCGTCGATTATTCTGTCTGCTTCCTCGCTACTACCGACTAATCTGTCTACTCCTCTGCAACCACTGGCTAGTTCGTCGGCATCTACTGCTGATACCTGTGCTGACACTGCCACAGAAGATTTGTTGCTTTTTGAGGTGAAAAAGTTTGTCGAAAAACCAACTTTGACTCTGGCTCAAGACTACGTTGCCCAAGGATTTTTGTGGAATGCGGGAATGTTCGTTTTTCAAGCTGGCCTGTTAGCAGAGTTGGTGCGGGCTTTTTTGCCTGCGATGGACAAAGGTCTACAACTCATCGCCAGAGCTAGCAAGAGTCCAGGTTTTGACGGACAATTGGAAAAAGTGTGGCCGACTTTGCCCAAAATTGCCATAGATAATGCTTTGGCCGAGCCTGCTGCTAATAGTGGACAAGTAGCGGTAGCGGTAGCTCCACCACTTGGTTGGAATGACGTGGGCGACTTTGTTGCCTTATCCCAGTTGGCTAATAACGCTGATACTGTTGTGCGAGTCGACTCTAACGGCGGTTACGTTTACTCCAGCAAAGATCCCCGGCAAAAAACGATTGCTGTCTTGGGTTTGGACAACGTGGTGGTGGTCGACACGGCGGATGCATTGCTGGTGACTACTACTGAGCATGCACAAAAAGTCAAACAAGTGGTCGATAAATTGCGGGCGCAAGGCTTGGATGAGCTGCTGTAGGGATTTGCCGTTAGAGTGTATTGGCACCGGCACAGTTGCCCGCAAATGGGCGTTTAGTCACGTGGAGGGGATAGCTGGTGAGGCGAATACTGATGATAGCTGTAGTTGCTGGACTGACAATGTTTTCTTTGTCGGCTTGTGGATCTGCCGATTCTATGAGTGGAGCCAGAGCATCTGAAATAAAAGCCTGTTTAGTTTCTGATGAAAACGGCTTGTTTGATCAAGGTCTCAACCAATCCAGTTACGAGGGACTGTTGCTGGCTGAAAGCAATTTGGGTGTAGAAATTGCAACAATTGAATCAACTTCAGCTGAGGACTACGCGGCGAACTTGGAAGAAATGGTCCAAAGCGAGTGCAATGTGATCATCGGGGTGGGTTCTGCCATGGCGGAGGTAGTCAGCGAGGTGGCTGAAGCTAACCCGGAAATATATTTCGGACTGGTCGATGCCACATTTGCGACTGCACAAAATAATGGCCAGGGTTTGCTGTTCAATACTGCAGAAGCTGCTTATTTGGCTGGCTATTTGGCGGCGGGAGTAACTAGCAGTGGAATTGTGGGCACTTTTATTGGCACTTATACTTCCGCAGAGATGCTGTTAGCAGATGGTTTTATTGAGGGAGTGGCCTACTACAACGAGGTGCATGGCAGTTCAGTTGAAGTTTTGGGTTGGGATAAAGACAGTCAAACTGGACTCTCTACCGGAAGCTTGGCAGATCAGGCAGCAGCCAGTGAACTCACGCGGACATTGATGGCTCAAGGCGCTGACGTAATTTTGCCGGTGGCAGGGGAGGCTAGCCTGGGTGCTTTATCTGTGGTTAAAGCGGCGGGCGATGGCACTTTGGTGATTTGGACTGGCACGGATGGCTATGAATCCACCAGTGGTTATGAGGAGATTTTACTGACCTCAGTGGTAAAGGAAGCTTCCAGCGCCGTTTATTTCTTGGTTGATTCAGTGGTGAATGTGACTTTCCTGGACTTGCCCTATGTTGGCACTTTGGCAAATGATGGTGTTGCTTTGGCTGACTACCACGATTTAGCAGAGCGCGTGTCCGAGGACTTACAGGCTGAAATCGAAGAACTAAAAGAGGCGATCATCTCTGGAGAGATTGTGGTTGAAAGCGATAACGTGCCCGCAGAAGATGACTAGCTTATCGGGAGGTGATTGGCTTGTGGCTGGCCGAGGAGCTAGTTTGTCAGCGGATCTAGAAGCTGGTTGAAGATACCCAAAGAGTTTGTCTGAAGACAGTCAGGATAACTCAACGTTTTTATTCAAGGAGCAAGAGGAGGATTTTCATGTCCAGTGAGCCAAATAGTGGTTTGCAAGATACTGCTTATATTCGCGGCTCGGTGACTATGCGGGGTAGGCAGATTCCCAAACGGACTGCTGACGAAAAATTGTTGAGTTCTCAAAAGGTCGACAGTTGGCGGATTTTGCGCATCCAATCGGATTTTGTCGAGGGATTTGATGCTCTGGATAAAATCGGTGAGGCGATCGGAATTTTTGGCTCGGCTCGCTCTAGCCAGGAGGCCACGGAGTGCCAGTTGGCGTATGAGATCGCCAATCGCTTATCGAAAGAGGGTTTTGCGCTCATCACGGGAGGTGGCCCAGGCGTGATGGAAGCCGTCAACCGGGGAGCTCACGATAATGGCGGTGTGTCAGTCGGTTTGGGAATCGAGCTGCCGCGCGAACAGGAAATCAACCAGTATTGTAACTTGGGGATTAACTTTCGCTACTTTTTTGCCCGTAAAGTCATGTTTGTGCGTTATTCGAGCGGCATAGTGGTTATGCCGGGAGGATTTGGTACTTTAGACGAGTTATTCGAAGCTTTGACCCTAGTGCAAACCGGGAAGGTGTCCTTATTTCCGATTGTCTTGGTGGGTAGTGAATATTGGGCGCCGCTGTTGCATTGGTTGCGCAAACAGTTGGCCCAAAATGGTTATATTGCTGAGAAGGACTTGGATTTATTTACAGTTGTGGATACTGCTGAGGAGGCTGTAGAGGCGGTGTTGTCGAGTTTGCGAAGTAACTCGGAGAGCTGATCCGGTAGTTTGGGGAAGTCTTCTCCAGCTTTTGTCTTCTAAACCAATTTTATTTTTGGATTTCAAGGTAAAATGTAGGCAAAGGTGGGAGAGTCCACAGTCTACACGAGGGAGCTGTTATGGCAGCCATGAAACCCAGAACTGGTGATGGGCCGCTGGAGGCAACCAAAGAAGGCCGGGGAATCGTAATGCGAATTCCCAGTGAAGGTGGTGGTCGCCTGGTGATTGAATTGACTCCAACTGAGGCCCAGGAATTAGCTACCGCTTTAGCGGGAGCTGTTTAAATTCAAGAAGATGTTAGTCACTCAACAATTAGGACGCTAACATTTTGTGTTTGCGGTCGCCTTGACTTAAAGTTAGCTGGGAGCGTATACGGGCAACCACAAGCCTGTGTAGCACAAGCCAATCGGTCATAGGCCC
>CBCPNB010000056.1:0-7813 GCA_965120455.1 uncultured Actinomycetaceae bacterium
AAACCAGTCGATCCATACGACGCGTTAGCTAGTATTAATATTGCTCGTCTTATAAACAAGGATATTACTCAAGAAAGCAAAGAGCAACTAGACACATCTATATTGAACACATCTATATTGAACTTTAATTATACAGAAATACTTAATTCACTTGAACATAATATAGTGAGAATAGAAATGAATGTACATGGCAACTTAGAAGAAGAAATTATAGTTGGAATTGACGCAAGTGAATGCATATCTAACCCTAATGTAGCTCCATTTACAAAAACCTATCGGATTATGGATACAAACACAACCAAGAAACTTAGACTAGACGGAAGGAAAATAGTAGAGCAAAATAAAATACTTCAAGACTTTGATGTGATAAAGTTCTTCGGACACTCTCTTGTGAAAGCAGACTACTCATACTTCCAGTCCATATTTGACTTCGTGAACCTCTATAGCGGTAGCACTGAGCTAATATTTTATTATGTTCTATACGGAAATAAAACCGATCTGGAGGTTAGAACAGAAACGTTAGATAGAGTGATAAACTTATTAACAGCTTACGGAGAAACGCTGGACAACAAAGACCATGGAAAAAATCTGATCCATAAACTGCTGCTCGAAGGACGACTATCTATTAAACTGTTATGAATCACTAATTATCACAAATAGCTAACGACCGCCATAAGCAGCTACTACTTGACATCGTAGACAATTAATTTACTCTGTCATGGCTTAACATTGTGGGCAGTTGGCTTACGCTGTCACAGGTAACCGGTGAACTTGGAGACAAAGAACCTGAAAAGCGCAATTCTTTTCCCTGCCACTCGTACGTGCTTCTCCGTACATATGTTCGCCAGTTTATTGCTGTAGTTTGCTATTGCACATTTTTGTCGACGTTGTGTTAATACATGAGTATCACACTGTGCTATCACGCGCTTCCTCCCCAGAACAAATCTGTCCTCTGTGGTGAATGCGCTAGCACATGCGTTGTGACACCATTCTTATACCTGTGTTAGCACAGGGGCTGTGATAACACCTCTCTTGCTGACATGTCTACTATGGCAGTAATCGTATACCTGTGTTACCATGGGGGCTGTGACACCAGCACGGTGTCACAAAGGGCGTCACGTCCCAGTTGCTGCTGAGACGTGACGCCCTCGAAGCTGGTTAGCCTAGCAGTAGTTCTAGACATAGTGCTAGTGCTAACAGAACTTGAGCTGCCGCCCAAGCTAGCTTGGTAAGCTGCTCCAGCAGTTCCAAAGTTCCAAGCGAGCTTGGGCTTTGCTCTTCGTTCCTTTCCGCTTCTTCCCCATCAGGTCACCTCCTCTCCTAACTAACTTGAACTAATTTTCGAGTCAGGGGAGGTCTATCCAACGGGGCAAGGCTCAGTCTAACGACTGGACAAATACATCAACAACAAACTACAACCTGTCTCTAAACTCATTCTCTACGAAATCCGCTAATTCGCCAGCAACTGCCAACTCTGCTGAATCCGCCACCACAAAATTACTAGCGCAATCTCCACCAATTTCCCTGTTGTAGCCAAGAATGTAATTAGTAGAAATCTGATAAATTATCTCAGTTGGCGCAATTCCAAAAACTTGCTTCTCCAAAATATGGCGCAAACGTGCCTGATCGTCAGGGAAAAACTCCCGCATTTTCCTACTGTTGTAAAGGCGCTTAATTATTTCAGTAATATACATGCCCGATTTCATATATAAATCAGCAAAAGTATGCTCCGGGTCGTCAAAACAACCGGGATTTTCCTGTTCGAATAAGTCAACCATTTGCCGCACTACCTTGCGGGGAGTAAAAATTTGGTTAGTTTTTTGCGGCGGCACATAGTCAAAAATATCCTCTTCAAGCGACTCATCGAAGTAGTTCGCAAGCCTACTTCGCAACTCGACGAACTCGCGCACCGAATCGTCAAACACCACCGGGTCGAAAAGCTGTCCCGCAAAATAGGTGACCTCCCCGGTCTCAGGGTCAGCCACCTCACCTCCATCGCGCAGCAGGCGAAACTGGTCAACAGTTATACTCGTGACTTCCGCAAACACCTCAGCGGGAATAATCTGGTCAAAAGTCGCCAGCGTCGTATTCTCATCCCCATAGGCCATCAGAAACGACGGGATAGTGCGAGAAAAGCCGCGCAAATGGTCGCGAATACTGCCTTCGAGCTTCTGCTTCTTGGCTTCCCGCTTAGCGGTCTCCACTTCGCGGACAATTGTCTCGCCCGTGCTCTTCACCAAATCATTGGTACACGAATCCTTGAGATTTTCCACGAGTTCCACGAGAGCTACCTCGAGTTTCTCGTCATACTCGCGATTGATGATATCGGCCTGCTCTGGAGTCTGAGCTGTCTCCAATTCGTCAGAGCGATCCTTTTCGATCCGGTTCCGGGAAATACTGAAGTTACCGACTTCGCGATTGAATTTGTTCTCTACATTTGCCTTAATGTGCCGCTCAATTTTCTTCCGTTGGGCAGGCTTCAGTTCGCTGCCATAGTTTTCTCGAGCAGTTTCGATGAGTGGTTTGGCTACATTCATGAAACTTTCGGTCAGCTCAGAAACCACCGCATCCTCAGGACTGCTTGATTTCTGGAGAACGATAGAATCAATTTCTGTTTTCAGGCTTTCGCTAATCTCGCCATAAAGATTGTCCCCGAACATGTCTTGCGCTAAACCAACGACTCGTTCGGTTGGTATCTGCACTTCACCTTCGTCGTTGAGATTGAGCTCGCCTGCCATGTCCCGCTCAATCCTAATATCTTTGCTCGGCGCTTTATACGGCTCTAATTTTTGCAGCACGTCAATAACCGCAGAAGGCGCATGGAAAATACGCGAAATGTTTTGAAACAAAAAGTCGCTCATAAAACCGCGACGAACCACCTCGCGGGAGCGAATTCTACGCGGAATAGACAACACCCGCTCAGCGTCCAGTTCGACCATCTCCCCGTTCTCGTCCTCGCCGATAACAGGAAAGAAGTTCAGTAATGTGCGCACGCGCTGCTTGCGGTCATCCAGCGTGCCGCCCCCAGAGGCCGTGTCAGTGTAGAGGTCGTTGGCAAATTCCTCAAAAATGGTGAGCGTACGCGCAGGATCAAAGTCAAAAACGTAAGCGTTCTTTTTGCGGAAAAATTTGCCGCCCTCACCTTTGAAAAGACAAGGATTTTGGGCTCGGAAAGCGGCTTGCATGTAGAGCGCGGGACTCTTCATATTGGAGAGCATGAGCACCGCCGTCCACTCAGGCACGGTCACCCCGGTGGTCAATTGTCCAACGGATAACGTGATGGTTTTACTGTGGCGGGCAATGGCTTGGCGTACTTTGTCAAGTGCTTTTACGGATTCGTCTTCGTCATCGAGTTTGCCGTCGCCCGCTGCCAGCACAATTTCATATTCTTTGAACACGGGATGGCGTTTGAGTCTTTTAGCCAAAGCCTTGGCGGAGTCCACCCGGTTGAGCATCCAGAATGTATGGCGCAGCTCGCCTCGAAGCTCGGGCGTGGAGAAAGGAAATTTCTCTTGCATGGTGAGTGCATCTAGAAATCGATCGACGGCAGCACTGTGAATGAAGGCCCCTTTAGCGTCGGTGGCAAAGAATTCGTTTAGATCGAAAGCGTACTCCACCGTTTTGCCGTCAATATCGCATCCTTGCCGCACTTTATCGGCCACGATTTCACTCATCTGGTAGGTGAACATGTTGAGTTGCGGCAAATCTGCGTACGGGTTGGGCAGTTCAGGATCGTTCCACTCGTTTTTGGCTTGTTGTTCGTCAGCATAAGTCCAGTTGAAAATCGCTTCTGCCGGAAATTTTTCGTTGGCGATCGCCTTGAAGGGAGTGCCTGACAGGTGGAGGGTGAAGTGGCGGTCAATCCGGTCGAAAGCAATGTCGGTTTTAAGAGTGTCCACGCCTTCGTGTGCTTCGTCAATGATGAGCACATCCCAGTCAAGCTGGGCGACGTGCGCCAGTTTGTCGTATTTGCCGCCGAATTCAATAGAGCCTTTGAGGTCTTGTAAACTAACGAATTCAATAAATCCCTCAAAGCTGCCATTACCCAAGTTGCGCGAGGTTTCCAGGTATTGCTCGTGGGACAGACAATAAGGCTTATTTTGTAGCGCACTAACGCTGCTGATGAAGCAAAGACCCGATTCTTGACCCACGAACTTCACGTAATCGTCGTACCAAGAGTTAGCTATAGCGGGACGATTGGTCACGATGAGGATTTTCTTGGCATCAAGTTGGAGGCAAAAATCGTAGCTGGTGAGAGTTTTGCCAAACCGAGGTTTTGCATTCCACAGGAATTCTCCGCCGGAGTGCGTGGACGCGTAATTCAGAGCCGCTTGGATGGCTCGATTTTGTTCGTCACGCAGCTGGTATTCGCTGGCCTCGTTTTGGTTGTGGATTATTCCCCGGTTTTCACGAAAATCACGGAAATGGTTTTTTGACTCACCACCGGAAATAGCAAACCACTCTGTTTTGGGTCGGTTTTGGTAGCCAAGTTTGCGCAAATACGCGTGAAAATCGGTGTCCCGGAAAGTTCCTGATCCATCCTCATAAATGGCATTTCCCTGCCATTCAAGGTGGTAGTTTACGTCCACAGTTTGGGTTTGTTGTTTGATACGCACCTGCACATCTTGTTCGGTGTAACCGATTTTAGTCCACCCACTGTGGCGAGCAATTTCTGGAGTGGTGTAAGCATAAATTTGGGGAATAGCTGGACGGGTTGTTTTTACCTTGCCTGTGATATCAGTGAAGGCCATGGCTAATCCATCTCTTTCACGTGGGTTTCAATAAAGTCAATCTCCTGAGGAGATAACCCGTATTTTTGGTAAAACTGGCGATCAATTTCTGCTACCGACTGCGACCAGTCAATATCGGAAGCACTCGTGAAGTCTTGCAACGGCACGTACTTCCATTTTGCGGGCGGATTATCTTGAGTGATTTTTAAAATCCCCAACATGGCTCTAGCAAATTTTGATTTTACGTATCTCAAAATTGCTTCAGCTTCTATACGTGAATCTACATTGCCAACTGCGATAAAGGTCTCAGTAAACCCGATTAGGGGTTCCCCGATTAGGGGTGTAGATAACACCTCTCCAATTGCACCCGAACCATTGGCTTTCGGTACCATCACCTTGTATTTATTAATATTATCATTATCAGCTAAATAACCGCGTCTCATCCACCGATAGACACGATCTCCACGTAACCTGCCATAGATAGAAATATATTCTCTTCCATCTTTTGGCTTATTTTCAAAGAAAAACAGCGGAAATCTCTCAAAAGCACTAGACAAAATTCTACTATCCGAAACCTTCGTCATTTCTTCTGGATTCTCAATATAAGCAAGCTTTGAAAATCTATAAAGACCTCTATTCGAGATAATTGAGTTCAACCCAATGGTAGATATAGTTTGCGTCTTTTGGAGAATAGAATTCAGTTCTGGATAGACTGTGAAAATTTTGATTGGCTGTGAAGTTCTAGTACTGTCACGATAAGTTACAGCTACTCCGCCTTTAATATCTGTATCGGGAAATAGTCTTGCCGCATTTGATTCGTAGAGTTTTACCTGGAGATGCTCATCATTGAGCATCTTCTTATTCCATTCGCTTGGAGTATCACCTGCATCAAAGAGAAAACGAGCTGGAGTAATTAGCTCAACCCTTTCCCCTACCTTATAAGCTTCATCCATAAAATAGTGGTACAGGGGGGAGCAAAAGTCTTATTACCATTTCCTTCACCTTGATACGGCGGATTTCCAATCACTGCATAGAACTTTTTCATCTTTGCACTAACCTGTTTTCTCAGCTCTACAAACTCAATTATCTCGTTGGTTTCCCAATTGTAAATTGTACAAAAGGGCAGTATCTCAGCTGCAAGCTCACTCCCTTCCGCTCCACAATCGTCAAAATCAAATAACGACAGCTGTTGCGCAAGATCCGCCTTTACTTCCACTTCGTCAAATAAATACGCCAATGACTCTTTCGAGCCCAGAGAAATTCCCTCCCTAGGCGGCTTGCCAGTCAAACCGTCCATCTGCCATAAATTCCACACCACAACCTCGACAGCTCGAGCGATCTCGTCAATCGTCGGCTTAGTTCCCCACCTGTATTTGCAATGCTCGGCAAAAGTTTCCACCAAATTAATGCGGGCAAGCAACAAATTATCGCCCTGATACTCATAGCCGTAAACACTTTGTAGCGCTATCAGAGCCCACTTCACCCACGTGGCCTTGGTTTTAGTGCGCTCACTCACCACCCGCAGTTTTTCGGTCGAGCACGCCAATTCGCTCCGCAACCGGAATTATCTCCCCCGTCACAGTGTCGTAGCGCGAACACAAAAACGGTGCCTCACCGCAAGTAATCTCTAACCTGGGGCTAGCCACATAGGCACGCCACTCATACCCTTTGACTGATGGAAACTCAACCGGTTGCTGATTCGTCTCCCAGTCCAGTTGGGAGCGTTGCTCTTTGTCGTTAGTACCTTGCCCAACACTGCTTATCAATCGCCGCTCACAATTGAAAACGTCGCGCCGTCCAAACCACTGCTCATCTAGTGCGTTATTCATCCAATTGCATAACCATGCTGGCGTAAACACTTCACCGTGCCGCTTGGTGCGCTGCAGACGATCCTCCAACCTTTTAGCAGCACCCGGCCTGATCGCGCTATCACTATCTCCCGTAATAGCCGAAACACTAACCTCGTCACTAAACGCATACCCCGCTCCCAAACATTCGCGCTCCTTGCTGGCCCAAATAATATTGCGTCCAGTGGTTCGGTCACGAAGCAGCGCTTCAAAAACACGCGCAGAATAGCGACACTTGAAACGCTCAATAAAGCCTTCACTGCATATATCGTTGTCGACGGGATCTATCGTGGACTCCTCTTACATGCGTTTAGTCGAGACCTATCAGTGCACTGCATTCTATCACCGCACCTTTTTCGCACCTCTAGCACGGCAACAGGAACCATGGGTGCAGCAACTTTGAGAAAAATTTAAGGCGAGGCAAACTCTCAGTGCACACCCTTGTCAACTCAGTTTCGAAACTTTAAAATTTTTTGAGCTTCGAAACCGATGCAGGAATTGACCAATGACTTGGGTATATCGCGCGACGTATATGAATCGCCTTCGTTCCCTGGCAGGGACAAGAGATATCAAGGTCATCACCGGCATGCGCCGCTCTGGCTACCCTATTCACGGGTCGTCACCGGGAAATCCACATTCTTCCTTTCAGCTTCCGTGAATACCGCGAATACTTCAAGAAAGAGCAATCAATAGATGACGATTTCGACAATTTTGTCAGGCGCGGTGGACTCGCCGGCTCATATACATACGGTGATACATCCGAATCCTATGGTTATATCCGCGACGTCTACCGCACGATTCTCACCCGCGATCTGGCACAAAAATTTTCTCTTTCCGCTACGACTGCTTTAGAGTGCTTAGCCGAGTACATGATGGACAACTCTGACAACCTCAACTCCCCCAACAATATCTCCAACACCCTCGACGCGAACAAGATATCCACCAACCACGTTACCGTGGGAAAATACATATCCTATTTGCGCGACGCCTTCGTTTTCTACGAAGCTAGGCGCTACGACATCAAAGGAAAAAATACTTAAGCACCCAAGGCAAACACTACGTTTGCGACACGGGCATGCGCTACGCTGTCCTCGGCACCCGCAACATGGACTGGGGGCGCATGCACGAAAACATAGTGTTCCTAGAGCCATTGCGCCAAGGCTTTGAAGTTTACGTCGGCAAGCTCTACCAAAAGGAAGTGGATTTCGTCGCCAAAAAAGGCTCACAGCTCATCTA
>CBCPNB010000057.1:0-4792 GCA_965120455.1 uncultured Actinomycetaceae bacterium
GCATGTAGTTCAGTGAGGTTGTCTAGTGATTGGATGTAATTATGCAGGGCGCATGGAGGGTGATTGATTGTAGTGAGTTAGAAGGGAGGATTTCGTATGAGCGTGGGCGGATGCGGGTCACTCGCGCTGCAGATGGGGTGCAGACTGATGTGCCGTTGGCGGAGACTGCTGTCGTACTTTTGGGTTTGAAAGTGCAGTGTTCGGTGGGCGTGTTGCATCAGTTTGCGACTAATAGTGTGTCGGTGTTGGTATGTAATTGGCAGGGTGTGCCGGTTGCAGCTTTTCATCCGTGGACTGACACTTACACGAATGTTACGGCTCGCCACACTGCTCAAGTGCGGCAGGCTCGGCCACGGGTGAAGCAGTTGTGGGCGCGAATCATTAAAGCGAAGATTCGCGGCCAGGCTGCTTGTTTGGATTTATTGGATCGTCCACAGGCAAGACAACTGTTTGAAATCGCGAAAACGGTGCGATCTGGGGACACGTCGAATGCCGAGGGTCAGGCGGCCAGACTGTATTGGCAGAGCGTGTTTGGTGACCCGGGTTTTCGGCGGATTTCTCAGCAGCGGTTGCCTGGTCATAATAGTCATTTGGATTACGCGTACACCGTGTTGCGTGGTTTTGCCACTAAGTCGGTGATTTCTGCGGGTTTGGCTCCCATGTTTGGTGTGAACCACCATAATCGGGGGAATTATTTTTGTTTGGTGGATGACTTGATTGAGCCGTTTCGTCCGGCGATTGACTATCAGGTTGCCCAGTTGGATCCTGAGGCTCCGGTTAGTGATAAAACCACTAAGGCTTTTCTGGTTGATGCTGTGAACCAGCAGATGAACGGAAAGGGTTTGACTATTCCGTCCGAGTTGGACAAGTTTGCGCAAAACGTAGGCATGTATTTTGAACAAAAAATTGATGTTGTTGAGGTGCCGTGTTTTAGGGGGATGAAATGAAAAGGAATGAGGAGACTGGCGGCATGTGGTGTTTGGTGATGTTTGATTTGCCGGTGAAAACTGCTGTGCAGCGCCGGAATGCGACAGGGTTTAGGAACTTGTTGTTGGACATGGGGTTTGCCATGGTGCAGTATTCCGTGTACGCCAAGTACAGTCCTACTCAGACGGGGAACAGGTTTGCGGTTAAACAGATTAAAGCGGCTTTACCTGCGGATGGCGTGGTGCGGGTAGTACATGTAACGGATACGCAGTGGGCGAAGGCGTTGCGTTTTTCTGGCACGAAGCCCGATACGGATGATGAAACGCCTACCACGTTGACACTTTTCTGAACCTAAAAGCCCCGGTTTTCCCCGCCATTTGGCGGAAAAATCGGGGCTTTAAAGTATATCAGAAAAGCTGGAGGCTATTTCCCAGCTATTATAAAAATAAATAAGAATAGGTTGTATGTGGAGATGTGGAGAAATAAAATAAATATATAAAGAATAGTGTAGTAATATGCTTTATGTTTTTATGTAATTCACAAAGAAGTATAAGATATAAAAGTTATTATCATCTCTTCTCTGAATTATTTTCAGTGAAATACAAACCAGTGAAATACAAACCAGCACCACCGTAGTTTGCTGTCGATGTGCCTAAGATACCTGTTTAACGAAGTCTACCGTAACCATATGTGATACGGTGAATGTGTTGGTTTCTAGGGGGTAGTCATGGCAACAAAGGTGCTGTCAATCCGGGTGCCTGCTGATCTGGCCGAGCGGTATGACAGGCTGGCTAAGGAAACCGGAAGGACAATGACCTGCTGTATGACTGAAGCCCTAGCGGAATCAGTTGATCAACTCGAATTCGGATACAAAATCGTCAAAAAATCCAAGGACTGGCGTGCGGGAAGGCGTGAGACCATGACTCTTGCTGAGTTGAAGGAAAGCCTCGGCCTGACAGACTGAGATTGGAAGAGGCGTTCATACACGATATGAAAAGAGTAGCTAATACCGCAACTAGCGGAACCTCCACTAAAGGATTTTCCAAAGTCGTTGTGGCCACCATCGTGGCGTTCGTTGCCATCTTGGGACTGGCTGGTTGCAGTATCACCATCTCTTCATCCTCGTCCCAAAGCTCATCCCAAGACACCGGACAACAAAACGCTGCCTTCGCTCAATTTGTTAAAGAATACGTGCTCGAAGCATTTAGCGAGTCTCATCTCATCGTGCATGTCTACTGGTTAGATCCCACTGCTTACGGATTCGACGAAGCTGCAATCGAGCCAGGCTGGGGAGCCACATACACCGAACTCTACACAGAGGAAGCTGCTGCCCAAAACGCTGAAGAATACGCGCAAATCCTCCAAGAACTAGAAACATTCGACCGCAATCAACTCTCCGGGCAAGCCCAAGGTCTCTACGACTGGCTCAAGTTCACCTGGGAACGCGAACAGATTCTCTACGGCCCCGACTACGCCTACTATCCCCAAGCCTTTGCCTACGGTACAGACAACATCAGTGACATAGTCACTCTTCTCACCACTTGGAGACTAGATGACGAACAAGACATCCAAGACCTCATCCTACTCATCGATGATACCGACGACTACCTGTCTGGACAACTAGAATACTCGCGCGAACAAGCCGAAAGAGGCCTGTTACGCGCTCACGTTGAATCAACCGTTGAGGTCGCCACCACCGTGGTTGAAGCTGGACTAGGCGGAACGCTCCTCACTACCCTCGAAGACCTGATCGACCAAGTCGGGTTGGATGAAAGTAGTGCTGACCAATACAAACAGCAACTCCGCCAAGTCTACGAAGAATCGCTAATTGCAGGCTTTCAGGACGTCATTGACACCCTCGAAGAGCTAGAGAACGATGGAAAAATTAACCTCGCTCCTCTTGTGGAACTAGAGGGAGGAACCGAATACTACGACCTGCTCATCCAAACCAAAACCGGACTCAACCTCACCGCTGCCGAACTAGAAGACGAACTCTGGGAAGCCCTAGAAAACACCGTCAGCACCCACTATCAGACCGGCATCCAAAACTACGACCTCATAGACATCGCTGACGATTTTACCCTCAACCTGGAATCTTATGAGGAAGAACTCGACCTGCTTGCTGCCGTTGCCACTACAGACTTCCCCGACATTGGTCAGCTCAACTACCAAATCGACACCCTGGACGCCGGACTATTAGGAGGCAGTGTTGCCGCCTTCTTCATGTCAGGAGCCATCGACGACACCAACCCCACCTACCAAATGCGGGTCGGTCAAGCCGGTGAAGACCTCAGCGATACCGAGAATGCTCTCACTGTCGCTCACGAAGGTATTCCCGGACACATGTACCAATACGCTTACTGTCTCCAAAACGCTGAAATCATTGAAGGATGTATTCTTGGCAATTCTGGATACCAGGAAGGCTACGCAAAATACGTTGAGGGCGTGGTCACCGATTATTTCACCAGTGACCAGACCGATGCCGATTTGAGTGACGACGAAATTCAAACCATAATGCGGCTAAACAACTTGAACTCGCAAATGTCCTTTTACGTCGTTACACTCTACGAAATCGCTTACAATCGAGGAGAAGACCTCAGTGATGTCACTACTATGCTCAACAACCTCGGTCTTTCCCCTGCTGACGAAACAGAGGAACAAATTGCTCCAATTTCCGCCAGTAACCCTACCCTGTACACTCTCTATTCAGCTGGACTAGACCAATTCAAGACACTTCGAGAATACGCAGAACAAGAACTAGGTGACGAGTTTAGCTCGATCGAATTCCACCGAACTCTGCTGGATGCGGGCCCCACTACGTTCGACAACCTCAATGAAGCCGTCGAAACTTACATAGCGGAAACCCAATGAGGAACTACCTGTAAATAAGTGAGAGATAGACGCAAGTAAGCGAACGGGAAGTAACTGTAATTGGGCAAGAACCAGTCAAATGAGCAGGTAATCAAGCGGAAAAGATACGACAATAAAACTGGTTAGTGGGCAGAAGTTAGTTGAGAAGGCAGGATTTTAAATCAGCGACTCTATTGACGTTATTATGGCTAACCAGTTACACTGATATGGCTATTTCCCAGTAAGGTCACCCCCAGATAGGTGACTGGAATGCTCACGGCAAGTCTATTTTGTCGTAGGAGGGAGCTTCGGCTCCCTTCGTTCACTTTAACCGGCAAACCGGTAATTACACAGGATCGCAACAAACGAAATTGGCAACTGATAAAGCTAGTGTTCACCGTTCATCTTACAGTCAGTACCTGCTGGTTTTTCTCCATCACACACGAAAATTGGAAGAACCCCTCTGCCATATTCGATCTACTTACGCGAGTTTTCGTAGTCCGTCATCATCTGGATGCGATCTTGGTGGCGCTGCTCCCCCGAAAACTTGGTTTCCAAAAAAATCTCCACCAACCGAGTGGCTTCAGCGATCGAATGCTGCCGTGCGCCAATCGCAGCAACATTCGCGTCATTGTGTTCACGAGCCAGTGCAGCTGTCGCCTCACTCCACACCAACGCTGCTCGCACCCCATCCACCAGGTTTGCAGCCATCTGCTCCCCATTGCCACTCCCGCCAATTACAATGCCTAGCCCACCCTCAGCTGCAACCGCCTCGGCACAAGCAATGCACGGAATCGGATATGCATCCAACGGGTCATACTCCACAAACCCGTGGTCAACCACATCCCAACCCCGGGCAGACAAATGCTCAATTAAGGACTCACGCAACTCAAACCCGGCATGGTCAGCCCCAATATGCACCCGCTTCATCACTGCTCCAAACTCGTCAAGCTAGACAACGACACCAATAGAGTATTGCCTGACACCAGGTATCACAAAACTTCGCCAAAACCAC
>CBCPNB010000058.1:0-9388 GCA_965120455.1 uncultured Actinomycetaceae bacterium
AGATCGCTATTTTGACAAGTATCGCCGTGGCCCCAGGAAATTGCTGGATTTGGCGAAATTTTATGGCGTCCCGCAAATTGAAAAAGCGCATCAGTCCACTGACGATGCGATTGGAGTTCTCAATATTTTGGCAGCCATGGTGCGAGAGTTTCCCCAGCTAACCGACCACGACGGCACCAGTTTAATGCAGTTAGAAAGAGAAGCTCACCGTGCTTGGGCGATGAGCTTTAACAGATTTTTAGAGTCCAGAGGCCACAAACCGGATGTGGCTCTTGAGTGGCTCTGAATCCACCGCAACGCGTCGCCGGTGCGCTAGCGCACTACTGCCCTAGCGCACTATGGCACAATAGGAAACCGAGTTTACGACTCTTCGGCTCGGCGATAGTTCGGGGCTTGTGCGGTAATCGACACGTCGTGTGGATGCGATTCGCGCAGACCGGCGGAAGTGATGCGGATTAGTCTGCCTTGCTCGCGCAATTGATTTAGGGTGCGCGCCCCAGCGTAGAACATTGATTGGTGGAGTCCGCCAACTAGTTGGTAGACATTGGTTGCTAAAGTGCCCGAGTAGGGGACTTGTCCTTCGATTCCTTCTGGCACGATTTTGTCGTCAGCAACCACGTCGGCTTGGAAGTAGCGGTCTTTGGAGTAGGATTTGCGCCCGCGTGAACTCATTGCTCCCACGGAGCCCATGCCTCGGTAGACTTTGTATTGTTTGCCGCCAGAAAACACTAGGGCTCCCGGGGATTCTTTGCAGCCAGCTAGCAGTGAGCCCAACATGATGGTGTCCGCGCCAGCAACGATGGCTTTGGCTAAGTCGCCAGAGTATTGGACGCCGCCGTCAGCAATCAGTGGAACTCCAGCTGGAGCACAGGCTTTGGCCGCCATGTCAATGGCCGTGATTTGGGGTACTCCCACTCCTGCTACTACCCGCGTGGTACAGATTGAGCCGGGCCCAACCCCTACTTTGACGGCGTCAACGCCTGCATCAATCAATGCTTGCGCGCCCTCGGTGGTAGCTACGTTTCCACCGATGACGTCGATACCTTTGAATCCCGAGTCAGCTTTTAGTCGAGCAATCATTTCGAGAGCTAGCTTTGCTCCCCCATTAGCGGTGTCAACTACCAGAGCGTCGACGCCTGCTTCGGCAAGGGCTTCGGCGCGCTCGAAAGCATCTCCCCAATACCCTAGAGCTGCTCCAACCACTAGGCGTCCAGTAGAGTCTTTGCTGGCATGTGGGAATTGCTCTGTTTTGGCAAAATCTTTGACGGTGATCAAACCCTGGAGTTTACCGTTTTCGTCAATTAGGGGCAGTTTTTCAATGCGGTGTTTGGCCAATAGAGCTTTGGCATCTTCCCGGGAGATTCCTACCGGACCGGTAATTAGTGGAGTTGGAGTCATGTATTCGCTGACGCGAGTGGTGGCCCATTGGTTAGTGGGCAAAAATCTCAGGTCGCGGTTGGTGATAATGCCCAGTAGTTTGCCATCTTCGTCAACAACTGGCAGCCCGGAGACCTTGAATTGTCCACACAATTCGTCTAGTTGGTCGATGGTGGCCTCTGGTCCCACGGTGACCGGGTCTTGGATCATCCCAGATTCTGACCTTTTGACCACTAAAACTTGGTGAGCTTGTTCTTTGATGGAAAGATTTCGGTGAATAATACCAATTCCGCCTTGCCGAGCCATGGCGATTGCCATTCTGGCTTCAGTTACTGTGTCCATTGCAGCAGAAACTAGGGGAACATTCAGCGAAATATTTTTGGATAGTTTTGCTGCTGTATTTACTTCAGAGGGAACGACGTCAGTTAGTTCAGGCAGCAGCAAGACGTCGTCAAAAGTTAGGCCAGTTCCTACGAATTTGTCATCCCGGTATCGCACCATGTGAAAATTTTAGTGCGAGCTTTTCTGACTGTAACTAGCTGACCATGTGACTTTAAGCGAATAACAGGAAAATACCTGACATTAGTCCTGAAAGCGAAAACCGCCCCACCGACTCAGACAGAGCGGCAGAGCGGCTTCTAAACCCAGCTCGTCTACTCGAGACATCGAGTAGACGAGCCTTTCGGCTGACAGTAACCCAATTGGACGACAAACCCAACTAGGCCACTTCCAGGCTATCCGAGTTTTGGCAGATTACCCCAGTTTTGTGCCAGCTTAGCCCTTCTAGACCAGTTTGGCCAATACGTCCCGGGCGGCCAGAATCAGGTATTCCTCGCCATCTAGTTTTACTTCGGTGCCACCGTAGCGGCTGTAAATTACTTTGTCCCCCACAGCTACGTCCATTGGCACGCGGTTGCCGTTTTCATCAATGCGACCGGGACCTACTGCTAAAACTTCTCCCTCTTGTGGCTTTTCTTTGGCAGCATCTGGAATTACCAGGCCAGATGCAGTAGTTTGTTCGGCCTCGCTCTGGCGGATTACGATCCGATCCTCCAGTGGCTGAATGGAGATCGACACAGTCGTCCTCCCTTTCTTCACTCCATGTGCCCTGCCGTCGCGGGAATCAAGGCTAACTAGGGCCTTCCTAGTTCCAGAGGTCAGTCTATTACTCGTTTGGCACTCTAGCAATTCGAGTGCCAACTTTTAGCCTCAGGCTGAACTCATAGTGGGGTCGAACTATTTCATTTGGACCCTGGTGTAATAATTGGCGGAGAAATTTTTCCAAATGGCAACGGTTGGAGGTTTTGGTGGCTTTGGAATTTGCAGCCTCGCAGCGCTCTACCGTGGGAATTGAATGGGAATTGCAGCTAATTGATGCTGATTCTAATGATTTGCGTCAGGTAGCTGACACGGTAATTGACCAGGCCTGGCAAAATCCTCAGCTAGCCCCATTTATTCACCGGGAAATGTTGTTGAATACGGTGGAAGTGGTTTCGGGTGCTCATCGATCAATTACTGAGTGTTTGGCTGATATTCGTTTTGCTTGTGAGTCTTTGCGTTCAATTACTGATACTTTGCGGATTGATTTGGCAGCTGGGGGTTCGCATCCGTTTGCTAACCCGGTCTATCAACGGGTGACGGATTCGCAGCGCTATGCGGAACTGGTAGATCGCACTGCTTATTGGGGTCGGCAAATGTTGTTGTACGGCGTGCACATCCACGTGGGGGTGGAGTCGCGGGAAAAGGTTTTGCCGCTAATCAACGCTTTGTTGACTTTGTCGGGCCAGTTGCAGGCTTTGACTGCTTCATCTCCGTTTTGGAGTGGCCAGGATACTAGTTACGCGTCGAATCGCCAGATGGTGTTTCAACAGTTGCCGACAGCCGGTTTGCCCCGGCAATTCACTAAGTGGTCACAGCTGGAACACTATGCTGCCGATATGTTGAAAACTGGGGTAATTTCTGTGTTTGACGAGCTGCGTTGGGATGTGCGCCCCTCAATTAAACTGGGCACGGTGGAGTTGCGCATTTTTGATGCTTGCACGAATTTATTTGAGGTGGAGGCAGCTGCTTCTTTAACGCATTGTTTGGTGGAATATTTTTCGCGCTTATTGGATGCGGGCGAGGATTTGCCGACTTTGCCGGAGTGGTTTGTGGCTGAAAATAAATGGCGTTCGGCTCGCTATGGTTTAGATGCCGAATTGATTGTAGATTGCTGTGGCCGCATTGAACCGGTGCGTCAGACTTTGGCTAATTTGGTGGAAGTTCTAGAACCGATCGCACACGATTTGCAGTGTGTCTCCGGGCTTTCAAAAGTGTTAGAAATTTGCCAACTCGGGGCTGCCTATGCGCGAGAGCGGGCGGTGGCTGCCACAGAGTCTGCCTACGCTTTGGACAATGTGGTCGAGCTGATGCGCGCCGAGATGGTAGCTGATCGGCCTTTGAGTGTCGAAGAATTCATGGACACTCGCGACTATAAATCGCATCATACCGGCGCGGGCTATCGTTTCTAATTGCTGCTATAGCCTGATTTTACCTACGAGTCGATGCGCATCATTAACCAGGCTAGCCATTGTTTACGGCCTGATCCCAGAGCCGCCATCGACGTGCAGAGTCTGTCCAGTGATATAGGAGGCGTCTGGAGATGCCAAGAATAGGCAGGCCCGCCCGATGTCAGTTTCTGGATCGCCATACCTACCTAAAGTAATGTTCTGCAGGTTGGCTTTGGCCATTTCTGGCTCAGCCTTCATCCACTGTTCTAGCTGCTCTGTCAAAGCCAGTGGGCACACCACATTCACGGTGATTCCGAATTGTCCCCACTCGCGGGCGGCGACTCGGCTCATGCCCCGTACTCCTTCTTTGGCAGCAGCGTAAGAGGCTTGTCCTAAATTGCCGTTTACACCCGCTGCGGAAGCAAAATTGATTACTCGGGGGTTGCTGCTTTTTTGCAGGTAGGGGAAGCACTCTTTCATGTAGAAAAAAGCAGCATACAACCCCGAGTCAATTGCCAGCTTGAAGTCGTCCACCGATAGGTCAACTAGATTCACTCCGGATTTAGAGGCCTGGGCATTGTTGACCAGCACGTCGATTCCACCAAACGTGTCAACAGTTTGTTGCACGACTGATTTGACTTGCTCGTAGTTGCCGCCATCGGCGTAGATCGCCAATACTTTCGCACCTAATGCACTTAGTTTTTCTTGGGCGTCATTTAGCTCGGATTGCACGATGCTAGTGATGGTGATGTTGCCGCCTTGTTTGGCAAAAGCTTTAGCGATTCCTAAGCCTATTCCTCTGGCTCCACCGGTAATGATTATCGTTTTCCCTGAAAAGTCAGCCATAACCATGCCTTTCTTCGTTGAATAGCTAAAGAAACCAACCGATTTGGTCACTCCAATGCAACAAATCCTGTGCTCAGCTCAGCCTCAGGCCACACCTTTGTAGCCCGCGCCAGGTAAATCAAACCAATAAACCTAGACCACAGATAAACGCTGGATGAACTGGTTTCCGGATAGGTGTCCCTCATTCTACATGTTTTTCTAGTGTCGGGTATCCAAAAATGAGGCAAACACTCACAAAAGTTCTCCTAATTTTCATGGATGAGAGGAAAGAGCCCACGAACAAAGCAAATAATAAAATAAGGCAACTGAGTTGAGAATGTTAGTTGAGAGTGTCAGCGGTTAGTTGGAGCCAGAACCCAGTTAGTTCAACCTAACTAGCTCAAAACCTAATTGAGTTAGAATCTAGTTGGCGAGTCGGCCAGGCGGTCGCGAAGCTGTGGGCTTCGAGGAACGTCCGGGCTCCACAGGGCAAAGTGATGGCTAACAGCCACCCAGGGTGACCTGCGGGAAAGTGCCACAGAAAACAAACCGCCGCATCCTAAACTAAGACCTTTTGGCACTTGGTTCTTTGATGCGGTAAGGGTGAAAAGGTGCGGTAAGAGCGCACCAGCATTCCAGGTGACTGGAATGGCTCGGTAAACCCCACTTGGAGCAAGGCCAAGCAGAAGGCAGGGCTGCCCGTCCAACGCCTTCGGGTAGGCTGCTTGAGGTATGCGGTAACGCATATCCTAGATGGATGGCCGCCACCAGTTATTGCCAGTGATTTTGTCGCTGTCTGCAACTGGGACAGAACCCGGCGTATTGGCCAACTCGCCTCTTCTAGATTTCTTCTAGCTTGTCTCTCTGTTTTCATGCCCCATCCCAAAAAATTTCTAGGTTTCTTTTCTCGCTATCAAAATACTGTTAGCAGTCGGTTCTCTCATCGTTTCTCTAACAGGTCAATAACGGGCTTTCTAGCGAGCTGGAGCTCCTACTTCAATCCTAACGTGTTGAAAATGTAGTCAGCAGCTATCTCTCTAGCAAGAACTAGAAGTGCGAACAATGAGGTGGCCGCTGCTCTCGGAGTAAACTAACTCATCTGCGGGAGCCAGTAAGAAAGATTGCAATTCGGCTTCTGGAAAATCGATCGGCGAATTCACTGGGTAACCGTCGTGCACTTCTAGCACAGCCAGTGCGCCCAGTTTTTCTACCGCGTTTTGGTATTCGTCGAGCAAAGCGTTGTCTAAGCCAGTGCACAATTGATCCCGCCTTGCTTGCCCCTGCTCAATTTCGGTCAGTGTGCCACTTTGTTGGTTCTCTAATTCCACTTTGGTGGCAGCGATTTGTGATTCTATTTGCCTGATTTTGTCTCTAGTCTGTTCTAAGGCATTTCGGCTGTTTTCTAGGTTTTCCTCTGCCAGCACTTGTTGGTCTTCTAATTCTTTGATGCGCTCTTGGATGCGACGAATTTCTTGCTCTAGTGCGGGCATGTCGCGCAGCAACACTTTGCCAGAGTCTAACCGCTCTTGTTGGATTTTGCGTCGGTTCACTAATTGGTCGAGTTTGTCAGCTAAATTAGTGGTCTCCGCAGTTTTGTCAGTAATTTCTGCTTGTTGGGCAAGCGCCATCTTTTTGAGGTTACCCAGTTGCTCATCCATTTTAGCTAATTTGTCGATCAGCGGATGTTTTGCCAGTTCGTGGCGCAATCTAGCTAAGCGCAAATCCACGGTTTGTAGTTCTAACAATTTCAGTTGCTGCTCAACAGAGGCTTTCATGGGTTACTCCTGGGTCTACTTGTTGACGGCTGGGCTAGCTTCGCCAGTTGCAAAGCGCTTACTCCACGGCTCTGTGCGAATTTGGCTGACGACAATTTTTAGGTTCAAGTTATTTTGGGTGGACCACTCTTGGAGTTCTTGACCCAAGTGGCTAATCCAAATGGATTCGGTTGCCCAATGCGATCCAGATAATAAGGCCATGTCGTTATGTTCCAGGCAATCTTGAGCCGGGTGGTGGCGCAAATCTGCCGTCAAATACGCGTCTACTCCCGTTTGGCGACAGGTTTCAATGTAGGAGTCTCCGGCTCCCCCGCAAACGGCCACGGTGCTGATTTTTTTGGCTAGGTCTCCCCCAACGAGCAGTCCCGTTTTATCTGCCGGTAAATTCCGAGCCACTTGCTCGGCGAATTCGCCCAGGGACAGTGGTTTGGGCAGTTCGCCGAGGCGCAGTTCTCCTGCTTGCGGATTGTCGGCAAAAGGCTGGAGGGGGCGAGTCTTAGTTAGTCCCGCGCACTTGGCCAAAATGGTTGCCACTCCGGGGGTAGCATTGTCCGCGTTGGTGTGAGCGTTGAACAGGGCACACCTGTTTTGCAGCAAAGCGGTAATTGAGCGCCCTTTTGGGTCGTCGGCGGATACAAACGAGGTGCCGCGCAAATAGAGCGGGTGATGGGTGATCACCAGGTCGGCTCGTTGGCGCACAGCGTCTTGGATTACTGCTTGCACTGGATCTAGGGCCAGGTAAATTGTTTGTACCTGCCAGGTGCGGTCTCCGGCAATTAGTCCAACTTTGTCCCAGTCTTCCGCCCATTTGGCTGGATAGTGTTCTTCCATCCATTCACAAACTTTGGCCACGGTTGTGCCATCTGTTCTTGGCGTGGTCTCATTCATCACTTCATTCATTACCGTTAACTATATTCACGCAATCCGATAGATGTTCATGAATTTAGAGCGTGGTCGACTAGTCTGCTCAAAGCCTGGAAGCCGCTGTAAGAAAGCACGGATTCTAGGTGTCCTTGCACGGAGGCTACTCGCGGGCCGGTCAGGGTAATCACATCGCCGCTTACCTTGTCTGCACAAATTTTTAGTCCCAGCTTCGGCGTGGTCTCCCCATCTTTTCCTTTTGCACTAAAGGTGTTGTAAAAACCGATTAGGGAGTCTTGCCCTAAAACTGGAACGGTCAATGGCAGTCCTTGGCGTGGTTCTGACAATTTCACGATTTCTAGACCCGCTAAGCGACACAAAATTTGGTGCGACAAACACACCGCAATGGTTGGTTTTTGGGCTGAGAGCCTTTCCCGTAGCAGGCGGCTAACCGTTTGTACTCGCTCATCTGTGTCATCCAGGGGGTTTCCTGGTCCTGGCCCAAATACCACTAGGTCTTCGTCTGGGTCACTGCTCATCTTGTCCCAAGGCACGATGTTTGTCTCTAGCCCCAAACGATGCAATTGGTGAGCCAGCATGTTGGTGAAATCATCCCCGCAGTCAACCAGGATGGCGCTGGCCCCAAATTCTGGAGCCGAGACTTGTTCGTCTCTCCAAAATGGTGCTAGGTTGCGGTTTCTATCTGCTAAGGCGGCTTGTACTTTAGGGTCGGTGGCAGCCGGATAGGCACTGGTTTCCCCGGGCTGCACAGTTTTTTCGATGGAGCGTTTCACTAATCCCAGTGAGGCTAACGCTCCGGAGGCTTTTACGCGGGTTTCTGCCGCTTCACTGAGCGGATTGGAGTGGCGCACCAGGGTTGCTCCCGCAGAAACCGTGATATTTCCCTGTAGGTCAACAAATGCGGTACGAATCAAAATCGGGGCGTCCAAGTCGTAGCGCAGTTGCGTTCTTACCCGAGCGGCACTAGTGGAACCAATGCCCACAGCGTCCGCGCTACTATCACCAATAGCGCTAGCGTTAGTATCCACATCACTGTACTCAACGTTGATGTTCGCATCACTGTCGCTAACGGCACTAGCACTAGCGCTAGCGTTGGCGCTACCACTATTAACGACATCTGCAACACCACTACCATTGGAAGCCCCAACCTCTGCGGTCGACAATTCGCTTTCCTTCAGTTCGCTCTCACTCCCTCGGGGCGTGAATCTGGCGATTACTCCTGAGTAGTACCCTCTCCCACTGGTTTCGTGGCGGGCGATCACCCGACATGCATTTCCCATGGGTGAACCGGTGACTGTGGGGGCGAACATTGTTAGCCGCAAGACTTCGCGCGGATCTAGTTCGCTGTGTCCTTTGAGCAGGTATTCCGTGTGGGTCAACTGGGTCATGGGCTTGAGGAAGGGTCCGCACATGACTCCGCCTTCTGGGCAGATGGCGGACATCATTTTTAGTTCTTCGTCGACGACCATCACTAGTTCTTCGGATTCTTTGCGGTCGTCCAGGAAGGCCAGCAGGGTGGATACATCCGGCGTTTTTCCACTATGACGCAGGGTGCCGGAAATCGGGTTCATGAGCACGAGCCCGTTTTCTTGGGATACGTGTCGTTCGGGGGATGCGCCGACGGCCATAATTTGGTCGCTGATGAAAGCAAAGGTCCAGTATGCTCCGGCCTCATGTGTCAGTAAATCGCGCAACCAGGCTAAAACCGCTGATTTCACTGGTTCACTGGTATGGGCTCGAAAATCGCGGCGGATCACAAAGTTGGCTCCTTCACCGCGCCCGATTTCATCTTCCAGCACGCGGTGAACCACTTGCGCGTATTCTTCGTCAGATATATCAAAGCCTCGGGCCTCAACTTCAGGCATTTTTTCGGGCAGTAAAGCCACTAATTCATTTTGGGCAATACTAATTTTTTGGTCAGCCACCAGACAAAGCAGTGGCGCGCCGTCGTCGATTGCTGCAAATCCGCGTTCTGTGACTTGGCGAAATGGTACTAAAGCCAACACTTCTGGCCCGTTTAGTGGAATGTGAGCAAGTTTG
>CBCPNB010000059.1:0-32000 GCA_965120455.1 uncultured Actinomycetaceae bacterium
ATTGGTTAGACCAGCAGTCTTTTATCCAGAACACAGCAACACCAGTAAATTAGAGACACAGACTCCTGCCAACAATAAGGGTAACTCCACGGTAGGTGGTGGAAAAGGAAAAGACTGGACGTGTAGCAATAACACGATTTCTATCGAGGACGACCATCATCCCCAGTCAAGCAAGTAAGTAACATCCCTGAAGGATGAAGTTGAGGTAAGAGAAGAAAACGTTTCTGGTGCTACCAAGTGATTCCACAAAAGAAACGATTTCTAGTGCTACTACCGGAAGGCCACAAAGTAAACGTACACCTCTAGTAACACAGGAGGATACGGAAACCAAACAGGTACTCTTGCTAGAACTGGTGCCTCATGGTTTTCGTGTCTTTTACTGATACCTTGTTGGTGGCTGTTTTATAAGTGCTGGTATCACATTTCACAGGTCACGTGAGCTACATGAATGTTAGTGAGCCACTACACGGGCTTGGGCCAGAACCTCTAACCGGTAGGGAATTAGTTAGGCCTGGACTCAAAAAGAACAAGACAACCCACACCCCCCTTTTTACAACATTTACCCCCACCCATTTTCTCAGAAGCAAGCTTAGATTTCCTTGCCCGGAATCATCTTGTAAAGCTGTGAACTGAACTCAGAGCCAGTCGCGTTTTTTGAACAACCAATACAAGCCGAATGCGCCTGTCACCATTAAACCCAGCGCCCACCAATATCCACCCGACCAGTGCAATTCAGGCATGTGGTCAAAATTCATGCCATAAATCGAGGCAATCACAGTTGGAAACACGATAATTGCCGCCCAAGCCGAAATTTTCTTCGTATCCTCACTTTGCTGCTGTGCCACCAAAGTAGCATTCACCGTCAAAATCCGATTCAATAATTCACGGATTTCAACTGTTTCCTCACAAATCCGACTCAAATGATCCAACACATCCGTCAGATAAGCCCGCAACCCATCCTCAACCGAATACTTATCGAACCCACTAGCCAACGCCGTCACCACTGAAGTCAAAGGAGTAACCGCTTTTTGAAAATCAATTACCTCCCGCGACAAACGATAAATACGTTGCGGAGCCGAAGTATCTCCAGAAAAAACCTGGCGCTCCACCTCGTCAGCATCAACCACCAAACCAGACAAAACCGGATAATACCCATCAGTAACCGCGTCAATAATCGCATACAACATGGCTTCCGGACCTAAACTAATCAATTTCTGTCTAGCCGAAAACCTCCGCAAAATATCGGCCAACCAACTAGTTTCCACCAAAGGAATCTCACCCTTTTGATGAATACACACCACAATATTTTTAGAAATAATCACGTGGATCTCGTCAAAAAACACTTCCTCGGCTGCATCCGAATACGCCGCCGGGCGAACCACCGCAAAAAGAGTATCGTCGTAGCGCTCCAACTTTGGGCGCTGGTGACTAATCACAATATCCTCAACCAGCATCGGATGCATACGCAAAGTTTCAGCTAACTCGTTGATTTCAGACAAACGCGGCATTTCAAAAGCTATCCAGCCAGTTGCTCCCGGCGTTTTCGCTGTTTCCTGTACAATCTCAGCCACCGTGGAAGCAGTGGACTCGACGCGCTGCCCATCCACATACAAACTTGCATCCACCAAACGAGACCGCGAATGAGCCCGCTCCCGGAAATGAACAGCCCCAGCTTTCGATGTTTTCTCCTGGTATTTAAAATATTCCCTGGCCATACTCACCGCCTCCGCTGAAACTAAAGGAAACCAAAAGAGTGCGTCACACACTCTTGCACTTAACTAATCATTGTGCGCGCCCAAGACGCGCACAATCAATCCACAGTCAGTAGTCTCGGTGATATCAGTAATGGCTGACCACAATCGTGCCGATTTCACCCCAGTCGTAAATCCACTTTGCCGCATCGACCGGCATGTTGACACACCCGTGCGAACCGCCCTCAGAATAGTAACCCTCCCAGCCAAAGACAGACCGCGAAGTAGCTCCATGCAGAGCATAACCCAAATAGAAGTAGCTCACCCAAGGCACATCCTCACTGACATACGTGCTGCCATCCAAATTAGTGCCACGCATCGTTTGCACTTCGTACTTCAAATAAATCGCGTACTGGCCAGTCACCGTCTCAGTGCCCTCCGCGCCCCCAACCACAGATACCGGGCCATAGACAACCGAGGCTCCCTCGTAGGCAGTCACCGTCAAATCCGTCAAATTGATGTCAATCCACTTTTCCCCAGGAGCTGCCGCATACTCTAAATTTTCCGCCCCGTCGTCAACCTGTCGCTGCGTGTAAGTGGGTTCCACCTCGTCGTAGGAAAACTCTCCCGCATAATCCTGACTATTTTCCAGCGCTGACACCACTGCTTGAACGATTTCCTGGACGTTGTTAGCGGTATAGCCAGTAGAACCCTCCTGGGGCGTGGCCAAAACCTCTCCAGCAGCACTGACGTTTTGAATCCCATCCACCGCCTCAACGTTGGTTGCATCGGCTGCTTGCTGCACCCACTCGGTTATCGCCTCCTGATCCACCATTGGGGCAGTCAAAGTCCCATCGTCGTTATGATCAATCCTTATCCACGCTACCTTATCGCTAGGTTCAGCAGTCACAGACTCGTCATAGCCGATGATCGACACCTCCGCGTCGATCAACTGATTAGCCTGATCAGCCACACTTTGCGCATCTGCCGTAGTCACCAGATGCGTCACCTCAACCACAGAAATTTGCGCAGATTGAGAACTCAAACTAGTGGCCGCTGCACTCACCAACTCGACTGCTTCACCCGAATTCAAGCCCTGGCCATCTACGGCCGCAACCGCCTCGAAGGCAGTGCCCTCAGTATTGACCTGCACGCTAGCATCCGCTGCATCCATCCCCTGGTCAGCTGAAATCTCTTCCACGACCTGAATCAAAATTTCCTGGTCGAGTTCGTAAACTGCTTGCTTTTGGTGACCCCGGAACAAACCAACCAGGCGGTGGAAAAAAGAATCGTTGTAACTAAATACTCGCTCTACCGTTTCCTCCACGTCGACGCTCACTCCCAGTTCCTCGAGTGAAGCCGAATAATCCTGGTCATTGACAGTAAAAGTCACCTGAGCACTCGAAAATGAGTCCTCAATTATCTCCGTTACCTCCGCGCGAGTTTTACCCGACAAAGATTGCTCACCCAAAGTGACACCTGGCAAAGCCTTATCACTAAAACTTAACGAATAAGCCGTGGCACTACCACAAATGACGAGGAGTAAAACAGCAAAGCCGATGCCACCCCATTTGATGAACTGGCGCCGTTTGGGCGACGAGGACTCTTTCTTTTGTGCATCCCCATGCCGCTCCACGTACTGCGTTGACCTGTGTAACCCCACATACTCTTTCATCATGCTGTCCCACATCGTTATCCAGCAGCGCCTCTAGCGCAACTTTGGTTTGCCCCAAGTATTGCTAAAGCGCCCCACATTGTCATCTAGCTAAAATCTGGCCGATAAACGCGCTCGCTGTCAACGCCAAGCAACACTTAGCTCTCTAACTACCTATTACGATACCCAATTAACGTTTAGAAACAGTCGTTTCATCCTGTACGAGCCGCAAAAACCCCAGATCACTCCCGGTCAGTCCTAGATCAGCCCCAAAGCAAAGAATACTCGTGAAATCTCACGTACCAAAAGTGAGCATTTCGCTAGCGCAAAAATACTAATCCGCATAAAGTTGGTGCGCACGAAAAGAACGAAGAGACAAAAACGTACAGGCGGTACGCAATGGATGGAAAGCTAGGGAAAGCACCCGCTTCGCAGACAAAAAACGAGGACAGTGAAATCCACTTCAAAGCTGACGGGCAATTTTGGGTCATCTACCTCAGTCTCATGGTCGTCATGTTCCTGGCGGCGCTAGATCAAACTATCGTCGGCACCGCGTTGCCCACCATCATCGGCGACCTAGGTGGCGTAGAACATATGGCGTGGGCAATTACTGGCTACACGCTAGCCATGACTGTGGCAATGCCAATCTACGGCAAAATCGGTGACCTAGTTGGCCGAAAAATCACGTTTTTAGTGGCCATCGCCCTATTCTTACTGGGTTCTGCGCTCTGTGGTTTTGCGCATAACATGCTCAGCTTTGTGGCCTACCGCTTCATCCAAGGACTAGGCGGTGGTGGTCTAATGATCACCTCGCAAGCGATCACTGCAGATATTCTTCCAGCCCGGATTCGCGCCCTCTACATGGCTCCCATGGGGGCGATGTTCGGGGTGGCCTCGGTTTTAGGTCCACTAATCGGCGGCTGGTTCACCGACTCGGTCTCGTGGCACTGGGTATTTTGGATCAACCTACCACTGGGCTTGATCGTTTGGGTAGCCATCGCCTTCTTCATGAAATTGCCGCGTCGCAACCGAAAAGTGGTAGTCGACTGGGGAGGACTCTTCTTCCTGGATTTAGGAGCCATCGCCCTAGTTTTGGCCACCGCTTGGGCTCCTGACGCCTATGGGTGGATTAGTTGGCAAACTATCGGTTTGTTCCTAGTGGTGCTGATCGCTTGGGCGATTTTCCCGGCCATCGAGCGCAAAGCCAAAGAGCCAATCATTCCTTTGAGTCTGCTGCACGACCGCACCTTCATCACCACTACTATTTCTGGCATGATCGCAATGGGATCCATGTTTGGAGTGTTGGGATATTTGCCAACCTACCTACAAATGGTCTACGGGGTCTCGGCCACGGTCTCTGGTTTGCTACTAATTCCCATGACGGTGGGAATGCTAATTGGCACAACCTTCCAAGGCTGGTTCGTGACCCGTACCGGACACTACCGGATTCTGCCAATCGTCGGACCAATTATTGCAGGCTGCGGCATGCTCTTGCTGACATTGCTGACAGCTAACTCGTCCGTCTGGCTAATTTCTGTCTTCACCATTTTGTTGGGGCTAGGAATGGGCTCCTTCTTCCAACTATTAGTGTTGCTGGTACAAAATGCGGTCGAAGCCAAAAACGTGGGGACTGCTACCTCTTCGTCGAACTTTTTCCGCGAAATTGGCGTCACCTTGGGATCCGCCGTAATTGGCGTGATGTTCACTTCCCGGTTGACATCCGGAATCGAAACATTCTTCGGTGAACTCACAAATTCAGGGGATGAAGAAGTAATTGGCCAACTAGCTGACCTGCAAAACTCTGGATTCGACACCGCCTCTTTGACGCCATCCTCGGTGCACGAGCTGCCTGCCGCCATTCAAAGCGGCATCATCGACTCCTATGTCGATGCCCTGACCCCACTGTTCTTGTATTTGGCGCCATTTATGGCAGCGGCCGCCTTGCTGGGATTCTTGATTCCCAAGATTCCCCTGGGTACCAAGTCCGGTATTGAACAAATTGAAGTCGAGTCGGGTTCACTAAAATAGTTTCCAGAGGTGTGGAGATGGCGTGAAAGCGCGTAGTGAATACCGTTTAGCCAGTATGCGCTAGGTTTGCAGCACCTCATCGTGCGGTTGTAAGTGCATACTGGGCTGCTGTCCTCGCTGAGCTTTTACTGCAGGACAGTAACAGAGGAAGACTCGTAGGCGTTTGAAGGGGCAAGAACTATGATGGCAGCGGCCAAAAAAGTAATGATTGTTTATGGGACTCGCCCGGAGGCAATCAAGGTTGCGCCATTGATTAAAGCTCTAGAATCTGCTCCGAATCTCACCCCCCTGGCTGTGGTGACTGGACAGCATCGAGAAATGTTGGATCAAGTCAACGAAATCTTTCAGATTTCTCCCGTCGTGGATTTTGACATCATGAAAATGGGACAGTCTCTTTCTGGCGTATGCGCGCGGATTCTCGAACACCTGGATCCGGTTTTGCTGGAAGCAAACCCCGCTGCCGTGGTGGTACAAGGAGACACAACTACGGCCTTTGCTGCCGGATTAGCGGCCTTCCACCGCCAGATTCCGGTCGTCCACCTGGAGGCGGGACTGCGCTCACATGATTTACATTCTCCTTTCCCCGAGGAAATGAACCGAGTATTGCTCTCGCGATTAGCAGCCCTACACTTGGCACCAACAAAAGTTAGTCAAAGCAATTTATTGGCAGAGGGAATAAGTGCGGACTCCATTGTGGTCACGGGGAATACCGTGATCGATGCTCTACAGCAAGTGGTGGATTTGCCCTCCGACCTCAACCAGTGGGGAGACGTGGGACAGGTTTTGCAAGCTGCGGCAAATGGGCAAACCAGAATTGTCCTGGTCACAGTGCATCGCCGTGAAAATTGGGGTACACCTATGGAAAGAATCGGGGAAGCCATCGCTAGCGTAGCCACAAAATTTGCGGATCGAACTTTTGTTGTGCCCTTGCACAAAAATCAACAAGTCCGCCAAATACTACAGCCTCGTCTAGCCCAATTATCGAATGTATTGTTGACAGAACCACTGGACTACCCAGTGTTTTCGGTGCTCATGAACGCGGCCGAACTAGTGGTAACCGATTCGGGGGGCGTCCAAGAAGAAGCACCAGCACTAGGCAAACCCGTGCTGGTTTTGCGCGAGAACACCGAACGTCCAGAGGCTTTGGCAGCTGGCACCGTCAAGTTGATCGGCACCGAAACTAATCAGGTAGTGCACTGGGTGAGTGCGCTTCTAACTGACCCAGAGTTGTCCACCCAAATGGCGCAGGCTGTCAACCCGTATGGGGATGGAAAAGCTGCTGTCCGGGCGGTGGCAGCCATCCAAGAATTGCTAGGAGTTGGCCAAAGAATGCCTGATTTTGCGCCGGAGGCTGGGGTGGAAACGGTGGAATGCAACAAGTTATAGATTCTAGGTGACTCCAAAATTGCAAATTTTTACTCTGTCGGCATGCCGACGGAGCATTTTAGATTTGCAGGCTATGGTGAGAGGGTGGTTCGGAGTATCTTCAGCCGCAATAATTCCAATAGCGGCGCAGTTAGTTACAAAAAACCGGCAGCACACACAAATAGTGGGGCAAAAGGAGTAGAAACTGTCTTCTCGGCAGGAGAGGACAGGTCTTTAGAGCCCAAAACTTATCCAACCCATGGTCCACTAGTGCGTGAAGCTGCTGTGAAGTGGCGTGCCGAATTAACTGAAGCTACCCGAAAAGACGCTGAAACTGGACCAGCTCCCCGAGTTTCCCTGGGGGCCGTGCATCCTGGGGGAATGGCTCAACTCTACGCGGATCGTCCCACGCGTTTGTCCAACTTAGTGCGCGAAGTTACCTCATATGAACGAGCAGCAGACGCCCTAGATGGCATTTTGATAAAAGCCCAAGCACTATCCGACCGGTATGGGTCGGCGGCAATTCACCTGGTCATTGGCATAGCGTCTTGGGGTGGGGAGCGTCCCGCCAAAGCAGTGCCAGCATTGCTACGACAAATCGTGGTTGATCGCGAGAGCGACGGAGATTTTACGCTGCGCATCAAATCTGGAGTGGAAGTATCCAATCGGCTCCTGGACGCTTTTGCCAGAGTTGGCCGAACCGTAGATGCTGAAACACTGGTGCGGCGAATGATCACCAAAAACGGTTTTTCACCGGCTCCAGCCCTGAAAGCTTTTCGCGAAGTCGGCCGGTATTTGCCAGATTTTGAGTTGCACGAAACTTTGTCGGTGGGAATTTACGTGCATCCTGCCTCCAGTTTGCTGCGCGAGTTAGGAGCCCCGCAAGCACTCTCTTTGTCCCCCTTAGTTCGGGCCTTAGCTGGAGATAAAACAGCACAAGGAGAACTAGATGTCCAGTTGGCTGATCCAAATCCATTCGACCGCGACCCCTGGCACGAGCGTGGTTTAGGTGATCAGTCCGTGCAAATCCAGGACGCAATTGAGGCGGCCACCAATAACGATTCAGTGTTTGTCAACGTTGCGCCCAATGCGGATGAAGTAGCAACAGCGGTGTCGATTGCTGCCGAACACGCTGCTCGGGGCAAACACGTGATGATGGTTACTGCCAATCGAGGGTTGCGCCAGCGCTTGAAGCAGCAATTTGTAGACTACGGGGTCGACGAAATCGCGGCTTTAGTGGAAGCCACGGAAGCGTCCGATCGCGCGTTTTTGTCGCAGTTGCGTCGAGCGATTAACGGTTTGCCAGATGTAGTCAATCAAGATGAAATTGATTCTTTCCGAGCCCGGCTACACCGGATCCGGGAACAGCTTTCCCGTCACGTTCGGGCTCTGCACGAGCAATCTCCCGCTTGGGGGGTCTCTGCTTATGACGCGTTGCAAGTGTTGTCGGAGTTGACTTCACTGCCAGATGGGCCGAGCACGAAAGTGCGAGTCAGCCAGGAGACGCTAACGAGTTTGTCTTTGGATGCGGGGGAGCAAGCCCGAGAGCTATTGGCTGAAGCTGAAGATTTGGGCATGTTTGCTCCCTCTAGCGGTGAGAATGCATGGCGTGGCGCTAAGTTTACGAGCACCGACCAAGTTGAGCAAGTGTTGGCAGCTTTGGAGAGGCTAAATGTGGAGAGCCTGCCGACAATCATGCGCCAAATGGAGGAAACCCACAAACAGACTGGGCTGCCTAAAACGAATACTTTGGCGCAGTGGGCTAAGACGCTGCAAGTGCTAAGTGGGGTGCGCGATTCGCTGAGGTTTTTCAATCCTGAGGTGTTTGAGCATTCTGCTGCCGACATGATTACGGCGACTGCGTCTAAACAGTGGCGCAACGACCGAGGCATTAAGCTAAAGAGATCGCAAAAACGTCAGTTGATTCATCAGGTGGAGCAGTTAGCTAAGCCTGGTGTGGAACTTGAGCAGATTCACGAACAGTTGTTGTTGGTGCAGGCGCGTCGCGAGGATTGGCTGCGCGTATGTGAGGCGGAGACGTGGCCGAGGTTGCCGAAACGTTTTGACGACATGCTAAAGCGCAAGTCTGCAGTGGATCGTGATTTGGACATCGTGGGGCGATACGTATCCGATTTGTATGGGGATTTGCGGACTTTGCCGATGAATGAGCTGGTGGCGGTGCTTGACCGTTTGTATGTGGAGTCCGATAGTGCGCGACTAATTCCTAAGCGTTTTCAAGTGCGTTCGGCGTTGCAAAAAATGGGGTTGTCTGAGTTTTTAGACGATATGGCTGAGCGGCGGATCCACGGTGAGAATCTGGGGCACGAATTAGATTTGTGTTGGTGGGCTTCGACTTTGACGGAGATGATTTCGAGTGAGCCCGATTTGGGTGGGTTTGATCCGTCGGCTTTGCAGGAGATGTTGGAGCAGGAAAGAGAGCTGGATAAACTCCAGGTGGACTCTTTGGGCGCAGTGTTGTTGCAAAAAGTGCGTCGACTGCGAGCGAGCGCTTTGTCGCTGCATCCAGAGCAAGGCGAGCATTTGACTAGAACTGTAGATGTAATGCTGGAGACTCAGTCCGGTTCTGTGGCGCAGTTGTATGCGAATTGTTCGTTGGTGTGGGATTTGTTGCCGATTGCGATCGTTGGGCAGAGTTTAGTGCCGCAAATGGTTCCTTGGGGCACCAATGTGGATGTGGTGGTGTTGTGCGGGGCGAATGAGTCGTCTTTGGCTGAGCTGGTGCCGGTGATTTCGCGCGCTAAACAGGTGATTGTGGTGGGCGATGCTGAGCGAGCAGCTGCGGATTCGATTTCGGTGCAGATGGGGGCGATTTTGCCGCAAACTTGCGTGCAACCTGGGGTGGTGCGCGTAAACGATCAAATCAACTTGTTGTTGTCAAAGTATGTGCATTCTTCGTCGGGTGTGTCGGTGCCAGGGCGGAAAACTCGCGGTTTGGTGACTGGCGTGTGGTGTGATGCTACGGGGACACCTGCTCTGGGGTCTAGTTGTATTGAGACTTCGGAGGTGGAGGCGCAAACTGTGCTCAAAGTGGTTGAGGCGGTGGCGCGGGGCCGGGAAGCAATTTTGTTGGCTGAGCCCAGTGCAGTGTTGCCTTCGATGGCGGTAATTGCTTTGACTGAGAGGCATGCTAGTCGGATTCAGGATTTGTTGACGGAACGCGCAAAGGTTGATCCGGTGCTGCGAAAACTGGTGGAGAGCGAGGGGGTGGAGCCTTTTGTGGTTGTTGGTCCTGAGCAGGGAGCCAGGTTGCAGCGCGATCATATTATTTTGTCGTTTGGTTTTGCTAAGACCCCTCACGGTAGAGTGATCCACGATTTTGGGCGCTTTTCGCAAGCGAATGCCATAACTTTGTTGGCACAGATTTTGTCGGCATCGCGTTCTGATTTGACGGTGGTGTCTTCTTTGCGTTCGTATGAGATCGATGGCTCGAGGCTGCATCGAGATTCTGAACGTTTGCTGTTGGATTTGTTGAAGTTGGCTGATAGTTCGTTGGATGTGGATGAGTTGGTGCGATTGGCGGAAGAAAGGCTTGCTTCTGCCGATAACTTGTTGGCTGATTTGGCGCATCGACTGGATCGGATTGGTATGCGAGTGGTTCCTCGGTTGGGCTCGTTGGGGGGAATGCAGATTCCGCTGGCGATTGGCCACCCGGAGGTGCCTGATGAGCTGTTGGTGGCGATTTTGACTGATGATGCTCGGTATTTGGCTGAGCCGTCTTTGCGGGCTCGTGACCGGTATTGGCCAGAGTTGTTGGAGGAGCAGGGGTGGAAGGTTCGCACTGAGTTGTCGATGGCGGTGTTTATTGATCCGAATCGCGAGGCTGAGCGCATTGTCCAGTTGGCTCTGGATGGGGTGGATGACTACTATGTGGCGCGGGGGCGGCCAGAGACCCCGAATGCGGCGATTGCTTTGGGTTATTTGCAGGATGAGGACCAGGAGGTGCCAGAGCAGCCTGTGTCTGGGGTAGCGGTTTTTTACGGTCAAACCGCTGAGGATGTGGAGCAGACGGGCATTATTATTCGTGGTGAAAAACCAGCCAAGACGGGGAGTGTGCCGGTTGTATCTACAAATACTAGGATGCTGTCGGTGGTGGCTGGCAATGCGCGGAGTGAGCGTCCGGCGATTGCGGCTGGTTTGCCTTTGTCTGCCTATTCGGATGATCAGTTGGATGAGATTGCTTTGTGGATTCGCTCGGACGGAGTGCCGCGTTCGATCGAGGAAATGATGGAGGAGATTCGCAGTTTTTTGGAGTTGACTCGTCGGGGCGTACAGTCCGATGCTGTGCTGCGCAATGTGGCACTGCGCACTGAGGCGGCAACCAAGTTGGCTCCAGTAGATGTGGCGGCAGATACAAGCGAGGGTGAGCAGGCCAAGGAAGCTGAAAGTGGAGTTGGCGGTGGTGTTCTTGGCGATGTAGACGATGCAGGTGATGTCGATGGGGTTAGTGGAGTTGAGGATGGGATTGAAAGTGATATGTTTGCCGTAGTTGATGCTGCCAGTGGGTCTGTAACTGGGGATACAGCTACTGCGGTTGATATGGACACGGACACTGGTCCTGGTTCCAACACTGGTATCGGCAGTGTCGTGGGGAGCGAGACTAACATTGAGACTGATACCAAAACTAACTTTGCGGCTGGCAAGGAAGCCGAGTCTTTTGTGTCCCCAGATGAGGTTGAGACGAAGTAATGGCGGCTGTGGGCAGATCGGGGAGAGGGTTGCCAGGGCGTCGTCGCGTTGTGTATATCTCGGAGACTGATCGGAGTTTACTCGCACATGGTGAAGCGCCTTCCTGGCAGCAGCCTGGCTATCCAATAGAGTGCTCTGATGGCAATTTAGAGCGGTTCGATCGGGGTAATGATCGACGTTTACTGGAGGAGGTTCCCCCACACTGGGAGGAGACTCGTCTGTGAGTTTCACTTTATTCCACCTAAATCACTGATTGCTCCCACTTGGGAGGGGACATTTGTGTGTGGATTGTCGGGTAGAGTTTTTAAGGAGCTTTGATGACTAGATTTATGGTTCCTGAACTGGCAGCTGCCAGTACTTGCCCGATTGATTCGTCGGGTATACCGACAACTAATTGGGATTGACTATTACTGGTAAGTGAATTGCTAGTTTCGCGAATGTCAATAACTTGGGCTCCGGAACACAGGATTTGTAGTTGACAGGAGGTATCAATACAGTCGCTGGTTTGTCCCCAAATGTCGAGTAAATCCCCGATTTGCACGCCGGAAGCGGTAGTTTCGGGAATTGCTAATTGTACAATCGAAAACCCGGTGGGCAGATTTCGTGAATCAGTTGAGCCTAAAAAATCGGTTTCGCTAATTATGGTGCCTTTGGGAATTACCCGGGCAGCTTTTAGATTTTGAGTGACGTTTTCAGAAAAATTGACTGCCCCCTGAACCACCACGGCAGCAGGTACGGTCACCGGCGTTAGGTCGTCTTTAGAGATATTTTGCCCATAAGCAATTTCGGAGGTGGTAACCCACACAGTTTGTCCTTCATTCGTGGGCTTGAGCGCTAACACCACGGAAACGACAACTGTTACCACCAGAACACCTAAAATAGGTGCTCTGAGCATCCAGATTGTGTTGAAAAGTTTTTCGCGCATAGCTCCAGTATCTGCTGAGCTAGGCAGACTGGATAGACTCGAGCTCTCGACCTGTGGAAAACCCTCTGTCCCGCAGCTTGTGGAAAACTTATTTGCTTGCTACTGCCACCACATTCACAGACGTGTGTTCGGACTGAGTTTGGCAAAAATTTCAGGACAGCAATGCTCTACATTTACGAACATACAGCCCGTATGCGCGAAATTCTGGGGAAAACTAGTCTGCTTGTTTGTAGCAACGATTGAGCACCACAGCTAGAGTCCGTCTCTTCGTAGTAGGTTGATTTATCCCGTTTCTTCTAAGAACAAGTAAATAATTCCGCTTTGGCTAGTGACAGAAGCTGACAAATCCTCTTTCAGTAATTGCTCCTTGGACCGGCAGATCGTGTTCTTCGCGTGGCAAGGTTTTGGCGGCAAAAATCTCGTCAGCAAATACTGCAGCCACCACCAGAGCGCCAGAATTCCTCAATGTAATAGCATCATCTTGTAAGTTAGACTCCGCCGACGCAGAGCAATGCAATAGTGCCCGGTCGTACCAGCCGCCACCACGTCCTAGTCGGGTTCCTGAATAATCGACAGCTACAGCTGGAATCAACACAAAATCGGCTTCTGCCAATGCAGGCGCTGCTAGAATCTGCGAATTTTCACGCCACTTTGGTTCAGTTAGCTTACTACTATTGCTGCTAGCTTGAACCTCGGGTAACAGCAAACGTAGTCCGGCTTGCGAAACTATTTGATTGAATAGCGACACATCGGGTTCAGTTGGCAAAGGAGCAAAACTTGCAACTGTCTGAGCATCCACCATCTGCACTAAATGTATGGCAGCCCTACTAAAAGCTAGTGCTTCTCTATGCTTTGGTTCGCGCGCAGCAGTCCGCTCGCGTCTTTGGGCGAAGATTTCGCGGCGAATCTGGCTCTTAGCTGCATCAACGGTCGTTGTCCTTGGCATAGACTGACTCTAGACTAAAAAGGAAAATCCAGGTTCGGTTTTCTCTCTATGGGGACTGTGATTACTTGGCTATAGCCATCTTGTATAGGTGAGAAAAATACGGGGACATGATTGGAGGCATTCTTGTTTTCACCAGTAAAACATGCGGTCGTGCCCGCAGCTGGCCGGGGAACCAGGTTTTTGCCGTTGACTAAAGCGGTGCCAAAGGAAATGCTTCCCTTGTTGGCTAGGCCGACGATTGATTACGTGGTGCAAGAGGCTACTGACGCTGGGATTGCGGACGTTTTGTTGATTTCGCGTCGCGGTAAAGACTCGGTGATCGATTTTTTTGACGTTGACCCCGAACTGGAAGAATTTTTATTGCGCATCGGGGATCGACAAAAACTGCAACTAATTTCCACCTATTTGGATCAAGCTCGTGTTCTTGCCCTCCGTCAGGGACACCCCAAAGGCCTAGGACACGCGATTTTACAAGCCAAAACTCACGTTGGCAACCAGCCTTTTGCGGTACTGCTGCCCGACGACATTTTGTGGCCTGGGGATCCCCTGTTGCAACAAATGTGCCAGGTTCGCGAAAAATTGGGTGGCTCTGTAGTGGGATTATTGCAGGTTAGCCCCGAACAAGCCGTCAACTACGGTTCTGCAGCAGTTCAACCGGTAGAGGACATCGACGGATTAGCGGAATTGACGGGACAAGTTTTCAACATCACCGAAATGGTTGAAAAGCCTTCCAAAGAAGCTGTGTTATCCGAGTATGCGGTAGCCGGGCGCTACGTTCTCGATCCGATCGTATTCGAGATTTTAGAAAATCTGCCTCCGGGGCGGGCGGGTGAAATCCAGCTAACTGACGCGTTGAGGGCGCTGATTCGGGTAGCTCCCAAAGATGGGGGCGGGGTATACGGCGTAGTCCTGCAGGGAGAGCGCTTTGATACCGGCACTCCGATTGGATACTTGCAGGCAGCGATTTCTTTCGCACTAAAAGATCCACACTTGGGGCAAGAGTTGAGTGAATTTCTCAAAAACTTGGATTTATAAAATTTTCTCTGGCGTGTTTATTCGCGGGCTACCCATGAAAATGGTGCCGAGTATGGACTATAAAAAGTAGCTACTGCGTGAGCCGTAAAAACAAACCACCACCAAAACCGAGGTGTTGGTTAACACCCGTCGGGTGTAGGTTTTAGTACCTGGTCAGTATAGGGTTATAGTGGTTTGGACTTCCTGGAAGGGTGCCAAAAACACAAGACACAAGTCAATTTACGACCAAACACGGGCAAAGAGGGGAATTATGCGGACAGTTGCCGATTTCTACCAGGACTGCCTGAGTTACGTCGACCAGCAGGCACCTTTGGATGTGCTTTTGGCGGATGCGGTTGGCTGTACGTTAGCTGAAGATGTCAGCGCACCCTTCGATTTGCCGGTAGCAAATGTGGCCGGGTGCGATGGTTATGCGGTGCGGACAACAGATTTTGCGGTTGCGGCCTCAACCATTTCTGCGGACGGCGAGGTGTCGTCGACTACCCTGATGGTGACGAATGAAGTAAAAGCCGGGGACGTGCAACCAACTATTTTGATTGAACGAGCAGCAGCCAGGATTGCTTCTGGGGCCCCAATTCCCGAGGGTGCAGATGCGGTAGTGCCTTTGAACGTAACTGACCACGGGGTGGCACAAGTAGAGGTTAGTGCTCTGCCTGAATCTGGCGACAATATTCGCTTTAAAGGAGAAGATGTCCAGGCTGGTCAGGTAGTTATGAAAACGGGGACTCGCCTGGGAGCACGCCAAATCGCCCTATTAGCGGGAGTTGGTCGCAATCGCGTGATTGTAAGACCTCGCCCGCGGGTAGTAGTGCTGTCGATTGGAGACGAATTGGTGGAGCCAGGAAATATTGCTCGCCCCGGAACTGTCTTCGACGCGAATGGACACGCTTTGTCGGCCGCAGTAGCGGATGTGGGAGCGGAAACTTACCGCGTGGCGGCGGTTCCTGATGAGCGCAATCGTCTAGCCAGCACCATTGAAGACCAATTAGTGCGAGCGGACTTGATTTTGACTACTGGCGGCATCTCCTATGGTTCGGCCGACACGGTGCGAGAAGTATTGGGCAGTATCGGCACTGTGCGCTTCGATTCCATAGCAGCTTGTCCTGGCCACTTCATGGGGATCGGCACAATAGGAGAGGGGATCCCCATTTTTTGTTTGCCCGGGGATCCGGTGGCGGCTCAAGTATGTTTTGAAGTCTACGTGCGTCCTTCTCTGCGGAAAATGCAGGGTTGGTATAACGTGAATCGGGCAACAGTGCAAGCCAGAGTGGATAAGAATTGGTCGTCTCCACTTGGGTTGCGCGAGTTTGTGCGGGTGCGTTTAGCTGGCTCACCCAGCTCCGGGTATCGCGCCACTGTTATGGGCAGGCCGGGAGCCTTGTGGTTGTCCTCTTTGGCCCAATCAAATGCTTTAGGCGTAATTCCTGAGGATATTACGGAGATCTACGAAGGGGATTCCATGACTTGCATGGTCTTGGACTGACGACAGGCTGCGTTTGTGTCTGTGTATCCGCGCTCGGCTTTGTGGCATTTTTGCTGTCGCTTCGGCTTGGTGAAAGCAAAACCGTGGGGGCGTCCACTTGAGCACTTGACCAGGGAGTTTGTCGAACCTGAAACTGCTGGATTAGTCAAACCAGCAGCTTTCGATTCTTCGTTGCCAACTACCGAGAATTCGGGCACACTCGAAAAACCAGGTGAGCACATCGAACAGGTAGTTATTCGTCCTTGTTTGGGAAAGGATTTTGTGGCGCTAAATCAGCTGCGCCTGGAAAACCAGGTCTGGTTATCGCGGTGGGAAACGACGCTGCCTCCAAATGAAAACCGCCAAATGCCAGAATTTCGCCAGTTTTGTCGGCAACAAGACCGAGCCATGTGCGAGGGAAATGCTCTAAATATGCTGGTTGAAGTGAACGGGGAGGTAGCTGGCTCGGTTTCGATTGGAGCTATTCATCGCGAAGCGTTGAGTATCGGCACTTTAGGTTATTGGATTGCTAAAAAATGGGCTAATCGTGGAATTATTACGCTGGCGGTTGCTGCAGTTCTCGATTTAGCTTTGATTGAATTAGATTTACATCGGATTGAAATTGTGGTACGTCCAGAAAATCGTCCTTCGCTGGCGGTTTGTTGCAAACTCGGTTTGCGTGAAGAGGGGCTGCGTCGACGCTACATGTACGTCAATGGCGATTGGTGCGATCATTTGACCTTTGTGGCCGATCAGGAAATGCTGCAATTAGCTCGCCATACTTTTGTGGATCGGCTTTAGGATTGGTCAAGGCGTAGCACTGGACTAGGACGAATAGTGCGTTACAGCTTGCTCTAGTGGTATTTGCAACGTCTTTATCATTTATCACTCTAGACACAAATATCCCGGTTTATGATTTTGTGCGAGTTTCTCATCAGGATGAGTTTTGCACTTAGTACCCTGGGGACATGGAATTTGGTGGTCTTGCTTTGGGCATAGCCGTCTTGTTGATTGTAGTGTTTGCGTTGCCACGGTGGATTTCTCATCGAAAAGCTGTGACTGAGTCACGTGAAGGCGATCGTTTTTCGACGAATCTGGTTTTGGTGGAGCAAAATTCGACTAGCAAGGGACTGCATTTACAGCCGCTGAATTCCACGGAGGTCAGGCTTTTACCGCAGGTAACTGATCCGTCTTTGGCAGGGGAAACCATGAACACGAGTATGTCGCAGTCGAGGGAGGCTAAACTTCAGGAGTCCAGTGTCGGCTCAGCTGCGAAAAGGAGGGGTGCCCAAAACGCATTAGGCAGTGCAGAGGAAACAGCGTTGACTTATTCGGGTGCATCCAGAGGTTATGTTTCACGTGAAATATCGCGCTTGCGCTCTAAACGGGCTGGGCGCATTGCTCGCGAACAGGCTGCTGGACGCCGTCGCTTCATTACTGCCGCAGTAACTGCAGTCTTGGTGGTGGCTTATGGGGGTGTAGCCACTTTTACCGCCTTGTCCTGGTGGTGGATGCTTCTGCCAGGAGTATTTTTAGCAATCACTTTGACAATGTCGTTTTTGGCAGGTAGTCGTTCTGCCCACCAAAATGCGTTAGAAAATACTTATTTGGCTGCTTTGGAAGCCAAATTGCGGGGAGAGGAAATACCAGAACATCTTGAAGATGTGCTATTTGGCAAAAATCACTTAAATAAGAGAAGTAAAAAACGGAGAGTGAGGAACGAAGCGACAGTCGGTCGGGCTGAGAGTCAGGAAAATCAAGGAAATAAGCAAAACTCGCAGAGAAATGAGGCAAACTCACAAAAGAATTTGCACCACCAAAATGATGTGGATGGTTTAGGAGACAAAGCGCATAATTTATCTGCCAAGACAGACACTGCTAACTCCAGGGAACAAAGTGAGAGTACAAACGCGAGGGATTCGTGGTTTGAAGTTGACTCTCAGAACAATGCGGTACGAGTCAACGCTCCTGTGCCAAATACTGCGGATAACTCTGGTCATGCTCGTAATTCTGGTAACAACAATCCTAAGCATTTTGGATACTGCAGTGGTTCCAGTCACTCTGGTAACCCCGGTGGTTCTAGCAACTTCAATGACTCCGATCAGGCTGGTAGTCCGGATAGTTCTAGGGATTCCAATAATTCTGGTCATTCCGGTAACGTAGCTAGAGAGCAAGCTTTCCCAGCAATGCCAGCGCTGAGTACTCCAAGTACTCCCATAGCTGAAGAGATCGTGACAGAACGCAGGACTACTTCCTGGAGTGTGGCAACTATTCCAAAACCCACTTATGCTACTAAGGAACGAGTAAAAGGGCGAGCCATCCACATAGATACCGACATCAATCCATTGTTGCAATCAGCGCGCCCTGACGATAATGTGCCAGTGCCCGGCAGGCCAGTAGCGGTAACGCGAGAGCAACACAGTGAACGGGTAGATATCGACGAGGCGGCCACCAACTTCTCGATGGAAAAACACTCAGCTGCCGAACCATCTTTGAAGTTCAACTTAGATGCGGTACTGGAGCAAAGACGCGCTAAATAGTCAAGTCACTTAGCCAGAGTAATGGAATAACGGCGGGGAAGACTGCTAGTTATTGTAATTTGCTTGAGGTGACGCGGGTGTGGGTGGGCGCACGAGCGGTGGACGAAGTCGGCCCCTCTCCCTGGGAGTGTGACAGATAGCTAGCGAATTTACTTCCTCGCCGGTGGAGACGAAATTCGCTAAGTGGTAGACTCTAATTCCGATATGGGGCTATGGCGCAGTTGGTAGCGCGTCTCGTTCGCAATGAGAAGGTCGGGGGTTCGAATCCCCCTAGCTCCACCAGAATAGGAAGCGTCGAACTCTTTTTCTGCAAGGATGAATTTGCGCTTGTTTACATTGAGGCAAACGCGGTTGATGGGTGAGATCTGGAAAACGGGTCGGTCGTTGGATCGTCCTACGCGTTGATGCTGTGAGCCGCCGCTAGGCAGCCCACAGCAAACTCCCTAAGCCGCTGTATCAGTATTCCCGGTACTCTTAGCAATTCACCTGCGGCGCTCCCGAAATTGTGTTAACAAAGCCTTCTTCTCCTGCTTGCGCTACATCTGGAATAGACCAAACGTCTGGGCAACATAAGCCACAAGTATTACCGTCACTAGAACGGGTGCGATGTAGCGAATCATCACGGTAAAAAGCCGCTCGGCCTTAAACGGCCCCGAGAGCTTTACTTCGTCTATGATCACCTTGGGTTTGACAATCCATCCTATAAAAATGCAGGCAAGCAGCGCAGCTATGGGCATCATCACGGAGTTGGAGATGAAGTCAAAGAAGTCGAGCAGCGAGCTACCCTCCCCCAAAGGCTCAATGAACGTGAGATGGCTGTAGCCAAGATTCACAAGAATAGCGATAGCTGCCAGGGTGATGGCGCCTACTATGAAGGCACGTCGGCGCGAGCATCTAAAAGCGTCTTGAATGATTGAGACGCAGGTTTCCATGAGAGAAACCGATGAGGTAAGCGCCGCAAATATCACCAGAAGGAAAAAGACAAAACCTACAGGTGCGGCGGCTGCGCCCATCTCGGTGAAGAGTTGTGGCAAGGCGATGAACATGAGCGAGGGGCCGGATTGCGAAGCGACGGCCTCCCCCGAGCCCATGGCAACAAAGGCAATCGGCACGATCATAAGACCAAACAGGAAGGCAAAGCCGGTGTCGAACCACTCAATGCGATGCACTGACTGCTCAATGTTTTCGTTCTTCTTCATGTAGGAGCCGTAGGTGATCATGATTCCCATGGCGAGGCTTAGGCTATAAAACATCTGCCCCATGGCCGCGATAAAAAGCTCGGGGCTGAGCTTGCTGACGTCGGGTGTGAGGTAGTAAGCCACGCCACTGAGTGCTCCTGGAAGGGTGAACACATAGATCGTCAGCGCGATCGACACAACGATGAGCGCGGGCATCATGATTCTGTTGGCTTTTTCGATGCCTTGCTTGACTCCAAAACCAACAATGAGAGCCGTGAGGCCAAAGAATACGGCAAGCCATAGGTAGCTCTCAGAGTTTTCGCTGATGAAGGACGAGAAGTAGTTGCCGCCGTCGGCTAGTGTATCAGGCGCTTCTGTGAGGTAAGCCCAGGCGTATTTGACAACCCAGCCGCCCAGCACACAGTAGTAAGGCACGATGATGAAGGGTATAACTGAGGTAAAGTACCCTATGAACGCATATTTTTTACGCAGCGACCGGAATGCGCCCACTGCCGAGAGACCAGTCTTTCTGCCCAGAGAGGTCTCTAGCGTCATCAGCGCAAAGCCGAATGTGAACACAAGTATTACGTATACGATTAGAAAGGTTCCTCCACCATACTTGGCTGCGAGATAAGGGAACCTCCACAGATTTCCAAGCCCCACCGCAGACGCTGCGGCAGCAAGTATAAAGGACCACTTGCCCGACCACTTGGAACGTCCTGGTGCCACTGTCTTGCCTTGCATTAAACCCCCTATTTCTATCTGATATATGATTTTGTTTCAAACTCAAGGCATGCATCGTATCAAAACACCTAGTTTCAAGCTATAGTTTTGCTTCTGCGTTCGCGCTATAAAGCTCTGCGCCTTGCATCCGTCCAAGCAAAGGACAGCTAAAAGCCATTATGCCTGCGCAGTGCGTGAAGCGCTCGCGGGGCGGATCGCGCTTAGTTTTCAAAAATTCGCTTACTTCCTGTTGGAAGTCCGTGCAGTCGAACTAGCGGAGCAAAGCGCAATTTGACAGGTATAGTGGGTACTTGTCGGTAAGACGAATGAGACACAATTGACAAATCTGTAAAATAGCTAAAAATAGGCTAGAGATGGCCTGAGTTTAGTTAGTCTGCTGAGAAAATTTATGAACAATCTTCCCGATTATTTGGACCAGCACACATTGACTGCCACTGTCTTTGTCTTCGGTGCCGCTCTAGTCGCCTTTGTAGTGAACTATCTCCTGGGGCTAGAAAAACCCTGGCTACAATGGTGGGCCCTGCTGCGGGCACTAGTGCAGCTAGGCATTCTATCCTTCATCTTGCATTTTGTGGTAGCCGACATATTCTGGGTGTGCCTATTTTTGGTGTTGATGGTGGCCGCAGCCGCCTATTTAGTGGTCAAACGCCTAAATTGGGGATTCACTCGCTGGCTACAAGCTGCCGTAATTTTAGTCATCGCCTCTTTTGTGCCAGCCGGAATCGCTTTTTGGATGGGGGCAATGTCTTGGCAGCCAAATTACCTATTGGCAGTAGGTGGCTCAGTAGTTGGCAACGTCATGAGTATTTCCACGCTGTTTGCCCGCACTTTTGCCAAACAAGTAGTTGAAGCCCGCGACCAGGTAGAAGGCTGGCTGGCGCTGGGAGCCACCCCGAGGCAAGCGGTATTACAGCAGGCGCGCGAAGCCGGGTCGTTGGCATTGATGCCCACCACTGATCAAACGAGGGTGACTGGAATCGTGACCCTCCCGGGAGCTTTCGTTGGAGCCGTAGTCGGTGGCCTGACCGTTCTCGATGCAGCAACTTTTCAACTAGTGGTTTTATCCAATGCGCTAGCTGGTGGAGCCATTGCGATTGCTTTGTGGACAGTAGTGTTGGGCGCTCCCAAACAAATTGCTGGGCAGGCGACGTGATGAATTTCCCTGGTAGAATTGCGTCTGAGTTTTACTTGAGTGGGGTAGCACTGGTACGGTCGACGTGTAGGCGTTGGCCTAAATATCTGCTGCTTTCGTCAGTTGGAAAGGGTCCGGGGTGGTAGCCAGACTTGACCTGCTTTACCAAGGTAAAGCGAAGAAATTGTATGCAACCGATAACCCCCAGGTGCTTTGGGTTGATTACCAGGATCAGGCCACGGCTTTCAATGGGGAAAAACAGGATACGATTCCAGGCAAAGCTAAGCTCAACAATCAAATCACTGCCCTATTTTTTGAGTGGCTAAAAGAAAATGACATTCCAAGCCACTTCATTTCCCTGCTGTCCGATACCGAGCAATTAGTGCAAAAAGTGGAAATAGTGCCACTGGAAGTGGTGGTACGCAATGTGGCGGCGGGCAGCCTCTCTAAGCGCACAGGATTGCCCGAGGGAGGGTCCCTGCCGCGTCCAATCGTGGAGTTGTACTACAAAAACGACGAGCTAGGCGATCCGCTCATCAACGATGAGCACGTGGATATCTTGCAGTTGGCAACCCCAGCCGAGCTAGAGGCAATTAGAGACATAGCGTTGAGAGTCAACGGAAAACTGATGGACATGCTCGCTAGCTGCCAAATCCGTTTGATTGACTTCAAACTAGAATTTGGACGCGATGTAAATGGCCAAATTTTGTTGGCTGACGAAATTTCTCCAGATACCTGTCGTTTTTGGGATGCCCAAACCGGACAGCGCTTGGACAAAGATGTGTACCGGCGCGACTTAGGGGACTTGATTTCGGTGTATCAGGTTGTTTTGTCGCGTTTGAATGAATTGGTAAAGTGACCACAGCGTCTGCCTGCGGGCAGGCGTTTTGTGTTCTTGGACTTTTTGGTCAGGCTGGTTCCAATAGTTAGGTGAGCGAATGTATTTCGTGAAAGTGTATGTGACTTACAAAGAGTCAGTGTTAGATCCCCAGGGAGAAACCGTAAAAGGTGCGATACATCGCTTAGGATACGAGGAGTTCGATTCAATTCGCATCGGCAAATACATGGAAGTCCAAGTCCAGCCAAGCACTCGACCAGTCCAAGAAGCAGTTGAGGAAGTCTGCGACAAGCTTTTGGCCAATGTGAATACTGAAACTTATCGATACGAAATCTTTGACCTAGAACAAGAGGGCGCTCTAGTGGTTTCCACTGTCAAAGATGTGAGCACAAAGCAAACTAGTGAAAGAGTCGAGTCAGTTGCTAGAGGATCCCACCACTTAGGTGAGCACACCTGTGGTTGTGGCACTTCGCTCCCAGAACCCCAAACTACTCCGAATAACAGTCATAGTCACTGTAGTTGTGGCTGCAGTGGGCACATCCAGGATCAACATACTGGCAAAAGGCCAGGAAGGGGAGTTGGACAGTGAAATTCGCAGTAGTCCAATTCCCGGGCTCAAATTGCGACCTGGACATGTTGTGGGCAGTGCGCGACGTGATGGGAGCCTCAGCCGAATTTGTACGCCACGATGCAACTAGTTTAAAGGGATTCGATGGGGTCTTATTGCCCGGAGGGTTTTCCTACGGCGACTATCTTCGCTGCGGGGCGATTGCTCGGTTCGCGCCCATCATGGACGAGGTGGCTAAGCTGGCGGAAGCTGGCCGACCAGTATTTGGGACGTGCAACGGTTTTCAAGTACTGACTGAAGCAGGTTTGCTGCCCGGAACTTTGCAAGCCAACCAGTCGCGAAAATTTGTCTGCAAAACTGTGCCACTTCGCGTAGAAAATGCGAACACGATTTTTACCAGCGAATACACGAGTGGCGAAACCATCAACTTACCGGTTGCTCATGGCGAGGGCAACTACTACTGCGACGAGGCCACCTTAGATGGTTTGCGCGCTAACAGTCAGATCGTCTTCACTTATCAGGGTGAAAACTTCAACGGATCAACAGCCCAAATCGCTGGCATCACCAATGAGGCGGGCAATGTGCTTGGCATGATGCCCCATCCTGAGCGTGCCGTGGAAGACCTACTCGGACCAGTGGATGGGCGGCGCTTTTTTGAGGCGCTGCTGAAAAATTGTGCATCCCTAATCTCATGAATTTGCTTCAACCAAGATAGTCCCGCAACAGAAAGGCCAAAGCTCCTCATGCAAACCATAGAGCCAGTGCCCGCAGAGCCTACGCCGCTAGAAATTCGCGACCAAAAGATTTACGCCCAATGGGGGCTAACTGAGAGCGAATACCAGCTAATTTGTGGCGAAATCTTGGGCCGATTGCCAAACTACACGGAGACTGGCTTATTTTCGGTAATGTGGAGTGAGCATTGCTCCTACAAAAACTCAAAACCAGTGTTGAAAAAATTTCCCACTAGCGGAAAACGGGTACTCCAAGGCCCAGGTGAGGGAGCGGGAATTGTCGACATTGGCGATGGTCAAGCAGTGGTGTTCAAAGCAGAAAGCCACAACCATCCCAGTGCGGTCGAACCCTACGAGGGAGCTGCTACCGGCGTAGGGGGAATTATCCGTGACATTTTCTCCATGGGAGCTCGCCCAATTGCTTTGCTGGATTCATTGCGCTTTGGCGAATTGGACAACCCGCGCACAAAGTTTTTATTTCAAGAAGTAGTCGCCGGAATTTCCGGATATGGCAATTGTATTGGCATACCCACAGTGGGCGGCGAAGTGAGCTTTGACCCCTGCTACGAAGGCAATCCACTGGTAAATGTCATGTGCGTGGGATTGATTAACCACTGGGACATTCAAAAAGGACAAGCTCGGGGCGTAGGCAATTCGATTATGTATGTGGGCGCAAAAACTGGTCGCGACGGAATTCACGGCGCGACTTTTGCATCGGAGTCTTTCAGCGACGGCGAGGAACAAAATCGCGGCGCCGTCCAGGTGGGCGATCCCTTCATGGAAAAACTCTTGCTGGAAGCCTGTTTGGAGCTCGTTGTAGACCATGCAGACATTCTGGTGGGCATTCAAGACATGGGGGCAGCTGGTTTAGTGTCCTCATCTTCGGAAATGGCCGCTAAAGCTGGTTCGGGTTTGGTGTTGCAGTTAGATGACGTGCCAGTGCGCGAACCTTTAATGACACCCTACGAAATGATGCTGTCAGAATCTCAAGAACGCATGTTGATTTGCGTGAAACAGGGAGCTGAAGCCGAAGTACAAACCTTATTTGCTCGCTACGACCTGGATGCAGTAAAGATTGGAAGCGTCACCGGCGACGGTCGATATCGTCTATTTTTCAAAGGCCAAGAAGTGGCTAACATTCCCGTCCAGGCTTTAGCTGATGCACCCAAAGTACATCAACAATCCGCACGGCCAGCTAGGCTAGATGAGTTCGCCAGTCTACCCCAGTGGGAGCCACAAATAGAGGACGCCACCGAGGTATTCACCCAACTATTAGCGCAACCGACGATAGCGTCGAAGAAAATGGTTTACGAAACCTACGACTCGCAGGTGCGCACGAACACGATGGTGACGCCTGGATCTGATGCCGCTGTCTTGAGGGTACGGGGAACTCGCAAAGCATTGGCCATGACCACGGACTGTAACGCCCGCTACCTGTATTTGCATCCCGAAAGAGGCGGCCAAATCGCGGTAGCTGAAGCAGCCAGAAACATTGTGGCTGCGGGAGCAGAACCATTGGCGATTACCGATTGTCTCAACTTTGGTTCTCCAGAAAATCCCGAAGCTTTCTGGGAACTAGAGCAGGCGGCAACGGGGGTGGCCAAAGCTTGTGAGGTGTTGGAAACCCCAGTTATTTCTGGAAACGTTTCTCTCTACAACGAAACCAATGATGAGGCCGTGTATCCGACCCCCTTGATTGGCATGGTTGGATTGATTCGAGACACTGACCAAGTTACCACCCAAGATTTCAAGGCTGCGGGCGATTTGATTTACCTGCTCGGCAAAACGGGTCCAGATTTTGCGGGCACGGAAATCCAAAAAATGCAATTGGGGCGCATTGAGGGCGCACTGATGGATTTTGACTTGGAGACGGAAAAACGAATCCAACGAGCAGTGCTCAAAGCCATTAGAGCTAGAGTGATTGCATCTGCCCATGATTGTGCTGAGGGCGGTCTAGCGGTGGCCATCGCCGAGTCAGCCTTTGCGGTCAATGGCCGTTTGCATCCAGAAATGTTGGGAGAAATTTCCTCTTCCCAGCACTTAGGTGTAGAAGTTTCACTCAATTTGCCCGCTAGTCATTTATTTGCCGAAACCCAGTCACGATTTGTGGTTTCGGTGAAACCCGAAAAGGTGAAAGACTTCGCAGAAGTGCTGGCTCAAGAGGTTTTGCCAGATGAAATCCAACAAATTGGGACAGTGACCGATGGTGGCCGACTCAAAATTCAAGCCACTGATGACGCTATCGATATTGAAACTGCTAGAGCCAAAGCGATTTGGGAGGAAGCAATCCCATGTCTCATGAAATAAGAGTTGAGCATTCGCATCCATTTGACGAAATTGGTCCACTGGAGGCAAAGAGCTTAAACGAAGAATGCGGAGTGTTTGGCATCTGGGGACACCCAGAGGCGGCGCGCCTCGCTTATTTTGGGTTGCGAGCCTTGCAGCATCGGGGACAAGAAGGAGCGGGGATAGTTTCACTGCACGATTCCGTCATGCATGCTCGTCGTGGCTTGGGATTGGTTTCCGACGTGTTCCAAGATGAGCGCGAACTAGAAGTTTTACCGGGTTCGGCAGCGATTGGACACGTGCGGTATGCGACTGCTGGCTCTGGCTCAGTTGATAACGTGCAGCCGCTGCTGTTCAAATTTCAAAGTGACGATCCGATTGCTTTGGCGCATAATGGCAATTTGACTAATGCGTGTACGCTGCGCCGTGAATTGGAAGAACATGGGGGGATTTTCAGGTCGGATTCGGACTCGGAAATCCTGGTGCACTTGGTGCGTTCTTCATTTCAACGTACTTTCATAGCTAAACTCAAAGAGGCTTTGACCAAAGTGAGGGGCGGTTTTGCCTACGTTTTGCTGACTCCTGGTGGCCTGTATGCTGCTTTAGATCCAAATGGTTTTCGACCGTTATCCATTGGGCAAATGAAAAATGGAGCTTGGGTGGTATCCACGGAAACTTGCGTATTTGAAACAATTGGAGCAGAGTTTGTGCGCGACGTGCAGCCAGGTGAGCTAGTACGCATCGACGACCAGGGCTTGGCGGTGGATCGTTTTGCTACAGCGGGCCAACTGTCGATTTGTGCGATGGAGTTTATTTATTTTGCGCGGCCTGACTCGAATATTTACGGTGTAAATGTGCACGGAGCACGCAAACGTATGGGAGCTTTATTGGCCAAGGAGGCTCCAGTTGAGGCCGACATGGTGGTGGGGGTGCCAAATTCATCACTGTCGGCTGCCTCTGGTTATGCTGAAGCCTCACATCTTCCCTACGAAATGGGGTTGATCAAAAACCAGTACGTAGCTCGCACTTTTATTCAACCTACGCAAGAATTGCGCGAACAAGGCGTGCGCATGAAGTTATCGGCTGTGCGCGGCGTGGTTGAAGGCAAACGAGTGGTCTTGGTAGACGATTCGATTGTGCGAGGGACCACCTCGAAGAGAATTGTGCATTTGTTAAAGGATGCTGGGGCGGCTGAAGTGCACATGCGGGTGGCTTCCCCTCCTTTGCAGTACCCGTGTTTTTATGGAATAGATATTTCGACGCGCAAAGAATTGATTGCTGCCCGCCACACGATTGAAGAGATTTGCCAAATCATTGGCGCCGACTCTTTGGAGTATTTATCCATCGACGGCCTGATTGAGGCAGTTGGTTTGCCAGTTAGTGAGCCATATGGGGGGTTGTGCGTAGCCTACTTCAACGGTGATTATCCAACCAGATTGCACGATTATCAAGCTGATTACGAGCAATCTTTGATTGAATTTCCAGTTTTAGAGCCAAAGGTGCCCGCAAGTGCGGTAAACACAGTAAGCACGGTGGGCATAGCAGCTAGCTAAAAGATAAAAGATTACGAACGCGATAAACGCGATAAAATGATGCGGCAGTATTTCCTAAAATCGAGGTGACATGAGCGAAGCATATGCCCGCGCTGGCGTGGATGTAACCGCAGGATACGAAGTAATCGATCGTATTCGCAAACACGTGGCTCGCACAAATCGGCCAGAGGTTGTAAGTGGATTGGGTGGCTTTGGTGGCTGCTTCTATGTTTCTAGCTTGGGATTGAAAGAACCCGTCCTGGTGTCGGGAACTGATGGCGTGGGCACCAAGATCATGGTGGCACTGCTAGCTGGCAAACACGACACGGTTGGCATCGACTGCGTGGCCATGTGTGTGAACGACATTGTGGCTCAAGGGGCAGAACCCTTGTTCTTTTTGGATTATGTGGCAACGGGACGAACTGATCCAGCACAAATGGAACAGGTGGTAGCAGGAGTGGCTACTGGCTGTGTCCAGGCGGGTTGTGCCCTCATCGGTGGGGAGACTGCGGAAATGCCGGGGATGTATCAGCCGGGCGACTACGATTTAGCTGGATTCGCTGTAGGTGCTGCGGAAAAATCCGAGCTCGTCGATCCAGCGAATGTGCAAGCTGGCGACGTGTTGTTGGGATTAGCTTCTTCTGGCGTGCATTCGAATGGGTTTTCACTGGTCAGATCGATATTTTTTGGGCAAGCTAGTTTGTGCCTCGACGACGAATTGCCGGAAACTCCTGGGCTTTCTTTGGGACAAGTTTTGTTGGAGCCAACTCGCATTTACGTGAAACAAGTATTGCCGTTGGTACGCCGCCGCCTGATTTCGGGGGTGGCGCACATCACTGGTGGTGGATTCGATGAAAATATTCCACGGATGATGCTAGAGAATCTGCGGGTTGAAATAGATGCGGGTACTTGGCCTGTTCCCCCGATTTTTCAGGCTATTGAAAGAGTAGGGCAGATTGCTCGGCGCGAAATGTATCAAGTTTTCAACATGGGAATTGGAATGGTAGTTGCAGTCAGGCCGCAAAAGATGCAGCGCGCATTGGAGGTTCTGGCTGAGACCGGTGAAACCGCCTACCGAATTGGAACAGTGGGGCAGGTTGGCTCCGATGGTCAGCGTTTGATATTCCGGGGGGATTTGTGAGTAGGCCGCGTTTGGCTGTGCTAGCTTCTGGGTCGGGTTCTAACTTTCAGGCGATTGCTGAGGCCATTAGCGCTGGTCAGATTGAGGCCGAATTGGTGTTGCTTTTTGCTGACCACCAGGACGCTTTTGCTTTGACGCGAGCCAAAAAGTTGGGTGTTCCCGCATTTGCAGCGGAACTGCAGGATTTTGCTAACAAAACCGCCTACGAGGCGCACTTATTGGAGCTGCTACAGGCGCACAGCGTCGACTTGATCGCTTTGGCAGGCTACATGCGAATCGTGGGAGCAAAGCTATTGCAAGCTTTTGCGGGACGAATTGTCAACATTCATCCCTCATTGTTGCCTGCTTTTCCGGGTCGGCAAGGGATTCGAGACGCTTTCGATGCTGGGGTGTCAGTGACAGGAGTGACCGTACACTATGTCGACGAGGGCATAGATACGGGGCCAATTATTGCTCAACGCGAAGTGCTGGTGTTGCCCGATGACACGGTGGATTCGCTCGCAGAGCGAATCCACGTGGTGGAACACGAGCTGTATCCAGAGGTGTTGGCGCAGCTAGCCAAAGAATTAGGGCAAAAACGCAAGCACGATTGCAATGCTGCTACTGGAGAGTAGATGCGCCAGGCTTGATGGAGCAGAAACTACAATTGAAGCAAAAGGGTAGCTGCACTTTGATGTCTGTTAACGGCCAATATCTGCGTAAACAGAGCAGAGACGATACAAACGGGGACAGATACAAAAAATAAAGGGGTTTACATGCGCATCTTGGTGGTTGGCTCAGGGGGACGTGAACACGTGTTGGCGGCGACTCTAGCTAAAAGTCCTTTAGCGGAAGTGGTCTATTGTGTGCCGGGCAATCCGGGAATGGAAATAGATGGGATTACTTGCGTCCAGGTGGATGGTGGGCATCAAGGACTCATCGACTTTGCGCGCAAAAATGGTGTGGATTGGACGATTGTTGGCCCGGAAGCGCCTCTCTCCCAGGGGTTGGTGAACGATTTTCAGGCTGTCGGTTTGCAAATTTTTGGCCCCAGTCGTGAGGCTGCCCAAATTGAAGCGTCAAAGGACTTTGCCAAGCAGTTGATGACGCGCATGCAGATTCCAACAGCCAGACACCAAACTTTCACGGATTTTGATGAGGCACGCGCCTACGTGCAGGCGCAGGGAGCACCGATTGTGGTGAAAGCTGATGGATTGGCTGCAGGCAAGGGCGTGGTAGTGGCGTTGAGCGTCGACGAGGCTATCGCTGCTTTGCAGGACATGTTGGTGGAGAATCGTTTTGGCGCATCCGGCGCACGCGTCGTGGTCGAAGACTTCTTGGAGGGGCAAGAATTTTCGCTACTGGCATTTGTGCGCGGTCAGGACGTTTATCCAATGGTGATTTCCCAGGATCACAAGCGTGCTTACGATGGGGATTTAGGACCAAATACCGGGGGAATGGGAGCTTATTCTCCGGTACCACAGATTTCGGAGCAAACCGTAGTTCAAGCGGTGGAGCGGATTTTGCAGCCTGCCGCTGCTGGCATGATGCAGGCAGGAACACCGTTCACGGGGATTCTCTACGCCGGTCTGATCGACACAGCAGAGGGGCCGAAGGTAATCGAGTTCAATTGCCGTTTTGGGGACCCAGAAGCCCAAGTGGTGTTGCCGCGTTTGCGCTCCGACTTGGTGCAGGTAATTACCGACTTGTTGGAAGGGCACGAACCAAATATCCACTGGGATGAGGACAAATGCGCTGTTGGCGTAGTCGTGGCAGCCACGGGATATCCGGGTGACTACGAAAAAGGCGCAGTGCTGCCCGAATTTGGTGACGACGTGAACGTGTATTACGCGGGAGTCGAACGCAACGAAACCGGCCAGCTCAGTGCCAACGGTGGCCGCATTTATTTAGTGCAGGCCGAGGGATCGACTTTGGCTGAGGCTCGGGAAAAAGTATACGCAGCACTGGAAGATGCGGATACAACGGGAACTTTCTACCGTAGCGACATTGGACACCGCGCCCTGCCCGCCAACTAAGATTGGAGGTAACTCAGCTCAAGATGGTTCAACCTGCAGTACGCCCACAGGGACTCGAACCCTGAACCCACGGATTAAAAGTCCGTTGCTCTACCAGTTGAGCTATAGGCGCTTGCCAAAGGCAACCAGTTGCGCATGCGCAACTCTAACAGTGTAGTGCGTTAGCGCTCTTGAATCAAAGCTAGACCATGAGGTATGGGGCACGCTCGTGTGATTTCTGTGGCGGGCTACGCTTACTCACTGAGCTAGTACCAACAATTACTATTACCCACACTAATTTACTTACCAGTTTTTTAGTGCCGCTTCGGCCATTTCGGTTTGATTCTGTAGGTAGTCGACAATAATTTGTGCCAAATACGGGCCGATTCCTTCGATTGTTTGCAGATCGTCTATGCCCCTTTGCTGGATCTCATCCAAAGTATCCCACCGTGTACAAATGGCTACGATCGAATCCCATTTTAGCCTTGAAATCGAGGACAACACCCGCATTCCCCGCGACTGGATTGGGCGCTCTAAATCCCCAGGGCTAGTAATTTTCAGTCCCATAGCATTGGCAATCGGAGTCAAATCGGTGGTATTTTCCGTTGAGATAGCCGCCAGAGCTGCCTCAGCTTCAGTCACCTTAGTGGTATTCGCTATGTAATCTCGCAATACTAGTGATCGCTCAGAGGCGGAACCGCCTAAGAGTTCGTCTACTTGCAAGGAGAGCAAACGTCCGTCGTTGCCCAATTCTTCTAAATACTCGCTAATTTCTAAGTGAATTCGCCGGATCATTTCCATGCGTTGAATCACGGTGACCACGTCGCGAACAGTGACTCTTCCGGTCAGCTCCAGGACTGACAGCGTATTCGTTACTTCGTTCAAACGTACGATATAGCGCTCCAGAGTGTCCACTGCCTGGTTAGTGCGCGACAAGAGTTTTTCGGGCTCTTCGATTGTGCGATGAAGTGTGCCCACGTAAATTGAAATCAGCCGCATTGACGCCGAAATGGACAATACGGGTAGACCAGTTTGCCGGGCAGCTCTTTGGGCTGCCCGATGCCTAGTGCCGGACTCAGTGGTAGGGATTGAAGAATGTGACAATAGTTGAACATTTGCTCGACGGATCCTCCAATTAGTGGTGTCTACCACTACTGCGCCGTCCATTTTGCACAATTCACGCAAAGAAGCGGCAGAAAATTTGGTGTCCAACTCGAATCCACCTGAACAGATTTCTTCCACTCTGGGCGTATAACCCAAAACTACTAGGCCGCCAGTTTGTGATCGTTGAATGCGCTCTAGAGCTTTGCGCAATTCGGTTCCGGGCGCCACCATTTGTAGAGTACGCCTCAACATATCCATTTCTTGTTTTTCATCCAAGTGCGCAATTTTGGGGATTTCCGTGGTAATTCCTTCAACTGGCATGTTGGTCATGAGCTCCGTCCTTAAATGTCCACCCAGATTCTATTGGAAGAAATGCTTAACCACGGCGGATAAGGAATT
>CBCPNB010000060.1:0-3437 GCA_965120455.1 uncultured Actinomycetaceae bacterium
TGCGCGGTACTGTCGAGTGGAAGCCCCGACCCCAGGGAGGCACAGTGGTGGTCATCAACTGGAAGCCCGCGACAGTGTGATGAGCAGCTGCTGAGTTCGAACCCAGCCAGTAGGCACAAACTACGAGGCGTGATGATCCGCCAGTGAGCAACGAGCGCGACCTACCAGGTGCCCAGTGCGCCGACCCACTACCATCCGTATCAGAATTGGTTGCTGCATACTAGTGATGGTTAGCTTGCGTCGGTTCTGCTGCTTGTGCGTGGTTTACACGGAGCGGTGAGCACGGGTGAGGCGGCGTTTTAGCACGGAGCGCTCGTCCTCACTGGTTCCACCCCAAACCCCGGTGTCCTGGTTGTTGTCAATGGCCCAGTGCAAGCATACTTCCTGTACTTGACAGGTGGCGCAGACAGCTTTAGCGCGATCAGCTTGAGCCATAGCAGAGCCAGTGTTGCCGATCGGAAAGAACAATTCTGGATCTACACCCAAACACGCAGCACGGCTACGCCAATCCATAATCAGAATGCTCCTTCAGTTCATGCAGTTATACAATGTTTCTGCGGATCAGAAACATCGCGGCGCTTAGTGCTTTAATTGTTGGCTATGCTCACAAGAACGGCAAGGGGTATAGGTGTGAATTTTCCGTCTGTTTGTTAGCGCAGTTTTTGTATATTCCGTCTAGGAAATATTGTTTTCTTCGGTTACAATGCGAACCAAGTGCAGCCTTCCTGCTTCTAGCCACAAGCCGGTTGCCCGTTGAAAAGGCGTGGCAGCTAAAGCTTCTAGATTTCCTTGAAAGCTAACGGTGTTGAGGAGCCTTACGAGTTCACTTCGAGGCTCGATTGCTAAAACTGTATCCACACTAGTGGGAGTGAGTCGCATCCATTCGTGTGGGTGAAGTAATTTCACCTGGGAGAAAGAACTTTCCCCATCAGATTGGTGAGAGGCTAAGTCAGATTGACGGGAGATTGTATTGGCGGAATTTTGGCAAGCTACTGAGTTAGCGGAATGTTGACGGGGTACTGAGTTGATAGAGTGCTGACGGGATGCTGAGTTAGGGGAGTTTTGACGAAGCGTTGCAGTAGTGGAGCTAGTGCTTTCATCTGAAGTTAGTGTCAGACCTAGTGCAGCTGCTAAAAGTTCTGGCTGTGGAGCGATAATCGTCAAAGTTGTGCTAGCTGCAAACACAATTTTTTCTTGGGTAATGGTAGTGAGACGAGCTCGATCTGGGTAAGGGTATTCGCCTGCGAAAAATTCGAGTTCACCACATTTAGCCAGTGCTCGTTGAAAGGCTGAGATTTTTTCGGATTTGGACAGGGAACGAAACTGCATTGGCACTAGAGGGGAGCTGGTAGTATTTGCGGGAGAGTTAGTGACGCTCACTGGGGAGTTGATGACGTTTACTGGAGCGTCGTTTTTATCTGGCAAAGGTAAATTGAGTGCCGCAAATCGCTGCGGACTTACCTGTTCCCAGGATGGATTGATTGCAAATAGATCAGAGCTACTCGTCTGGGACAAACGTAGGGGAGATAGTCCAAATCTGGTGAGCCAAGAAAAATTTTGCTCGCAGGTGCCAGGTGGAATCCGCAGCAAAGCTGTGGGCAACCAATCTAAGTGGGCAACAGGTTTTTGATCAATGGCAATCAAAGTAGGGGGACTATCTCTTCTGGTAAAAACTTGGCGGATTCTATGAGTGAGCTGTTGTAGTGCAGTTGAGCCGATTTTGATTTCGAGTTGTTCGAAGAATTGGTTTGGGTGTACTAGCACTACAATAAAAGTCGTCTTGTTCTGCTTGGTTCAAGAGTTGCTGCAAGATGAATATGCGCGTGGTTAACGACTGATTTTCTAGCCAAAAAATGGGTTTAGGTTGTGTTGGGATTACGGGTTGATATTGCGTTTGAATTCGAGTGCGCAAAGCTTTTGGAATCTTGCTTACATTTGCATTTGCCTTGTCCCGATTCTGGGCCGAATTAGGTAAGTTTTGTGTTGAGCTATCCGCATTCTGGGTTGAGCTAGTAGTAAGCATGACCGCCAAATCTATGCAGTCTGGCAAATGGCCAGTAGAGGGAAAAGCCAGTAAAAGCGATTGCCCGCCATAGTGCCAAGGAATGATTTCGCCGCTTTCTTGTTGTTCAAAAACAGCAGTGGAAGTAACAGAACACCCTAATTTAGTATCCAATTGAGTGGGCAAGGGAAAAGGCAACACTCGCCAATCTGCTTGCCCAGAACTTTCTGGTTCATTTGTTTTCCCCGTGGACTGAAGTGAATTTCCGTCCAATTTTACTGACTGCAAATAATCTGCATATTTGAATGTAGAAGACTGGGAAATCTTATCTATGTTGCTGGCTGCTTGGATTGCTTTCACCCATTGCTCGGGATTATCAGCCAGAGCAACTTGAAAAATTTGGTCTCCTAAAATAGCCCGACCAGGAATGTGTGGCAACGAGGCAGCTTTGGAAGAACCGATAGCGTCGATGGAATCTCCCTGTTCTAAACAGCGTAAAGCCACGCGGTTGTCGATCACCGCCCGCATATCCGAATTGATAGAACTGCCTAGGCGTTGCGTAGCCAGCACTAAATACATTCCTAAAGATCTGCCTTGCGTGGCCAACAACAATAAATGCTGTAAATAGTGGGGATGTTTTTCGGCCAAAAATCTAAACTCATCGGCCACCACCAGGATTCGGGGGCGGAGCCCCACCGGCAGCTTCCCACTGAGCCATGTCGCGAAAACCAGCGGCATTGAGTTGGCGTTTTCGCTGTTGCAGCACTCTTTGCAAGGAGGTCAACACCCAGGCCGTATCAGCACTGTGCAGATCAGTACAAAAATAGTCAACGTGGGGCAACTGAGCTGGTGTGCTCAACCCGGCACCACCCTTGTAATCAAGTAGTACCAGTCTCAATCGCCACGGCGGATTCGAGGCACAAATGCTAAAAATCCACGTCAACAAAGCTTCCGTTTTGCCTGAACCAGTGCATCCCACCATCAGAGAATGAGGGCCGTTTTGCAGCAAATCCACAAACACTAACTCGCCTTTAGCATTGGTACCTAGCGAAATTTGTAAATTTGGATTTTGCCAAGAGCGGTGCAAATTTTGAATTGTAGGAGGAAAAAGTAATTCGTCAAGCGTAAGCTTTGTGGGCAATTCGGACTCGACAGGAGTAATAGCGCTGGCAGATAACCAGTTGCTTGCCAACTCGACCGTATTTGAACCTAAAACGAGCGTACACGATTCAGGTAGATTGGATATTTGTTGTGCCCAAAAAATAGTTGCCCAGGGAGTTGTTTCATCAGTGGACGAGGAAAGCGACAAGTCCTGTATTGTGTCGACAGGGAGCGTAGCACTATTTCGAGGAGTTTTTGTAGTATCAATTAAGCTACTTTTGGCTGTACCGGCAGCAGCATTTTGCAGCAAAATTGTGTGTGGCAAATGTTTTGC
>CBCPNB010000061.1:0-3201 GCA_965120455.1 uncultured Actinomycetaceae bacterium
TCTCCCACTACACAACACTGACCTTTCCCCTAAATATTCGACAACATTTCACCCACAACTAACGGTACGCATCACACAGACAACAAAACAACGCCAAAAACAGCAGACAACATGTTAAAATCTTCAACCGTGAAAATAATTCCCAGATGGGTCCGGCGCATAGCCGAAACCCTGCTCATCCTCGGAATCATTTTGACAGCCGTCGGCATCACAATCAGATTCCTCGACTACCCAACCAGTAGATTCCTCAAAGAAAACGCAGAAGTTATCGCCGCCGAAGAAACCTTCACCGCTACCGACGAAACCCTCATCTTCTACCCCACCATCCAACTAGCTGAAGGAGAAAACCTCACCGACTACGAATGCTCAGTCTTCGCCGCCAACCTCACCGGAACCGTAGAACTCGAAGCCAGTGCCACCAGCGAATACCTTACCGGCACCGGCTTTAGATACAGCGGCATGTTCACCGACTACTACTACACCTGTGGCTCCGCCCCCGACAGTTTCTGGTTCTACATCGTCAGCGAAACCGAATACAATCAATACCTCAACTACTACCAAAACCTCTACCAAGACTTCAGCATCCTCAGCATCCTCATCGGCGGCGGTTCTCTCGCCATCAGCCTCGTCCTTTACCGGCTCATCAGGAAATCCAACCAAACCCTCCTCGCCTCCTGGAAACTCCACGGCATCGCTCTCTCCGGTACTAGAGTCCACCAACGCCGAATCCGAGCCATGTCGGTTTACCGCAAAACCGCCTTCACCGTCATCATGCTCGCCTTCGGAATCGTCCTCACCACCCCCATGATCGCCATGATGATCAACATGATTCGCGACCAACAGACCACTAGCAACTACATTGCCTCCACCCAAACCCTGGCTGACGTGGAAGAAATGCTCCAAGCCGCGTACGACTACAACCAAGAACTCTACGAAAACGGTGCCAGCCACTACGGAGAAATCGAAGACCCCTACTCCACCACCGAAGACAGCGACGACAGTACCGAAGGCGAAAGCGACGAAGAAAGCAGCGACACCACCACCGTTGACCCAGACTACGAAAGATACACAAACCTGCTCAACCAAAGCGGGGGAGTCATGGCCGTCATCGAATACCCCAGCCTCGGCATCAACATGTCCATCTACCACGGCACAGACAGTGGCACCCTCAGCCTTGGAGCCGGACACCTCTACGGCAGCAGTTTGCCAGTTGGCGGAGAAAACACTCACTCTATCATCACCGCCCACTCGGGGCTCGGCACCCACATCATGTTCGACCGGCTCACCCTGAAACAATTCAACATCGGCGACATCTTTTACATCACCGTGCTAGGAGAAACCCTGGCCTACCAAGTCGTCTACTACAACATCATCGACCCCAACGGTGACGACGTTGCCGACTACCTGGCTATCCAAGAAGGCAAAGACCTAGTCACCCTCTTTACCTGCTACCCCTACCAAGTCAACACGCAACGCATGCTCGTCACCGCCGAGCGAATCGACCTAGAACTAGCCAAACAACTAGAACAAAGCTCCGCTATCGGCCTAGAATACTGGTTGGCCCTAGCTGCCGCCATAGTCTGGTTCGGCGACATTAGAAGCATCGTCAAAACCTGGAAAAACGAATAACCCTCACCAATGTGACATCATCTATTACAACGATTATGAGCCCAATTCTGTTGCCATGTTAGTTTCAAGCATTTAAGATGTAAGACATCAGAGTATTTTTGCGAAGTCTTGGAACTCTGCGAAAACTCCAGCTACTATTCGGTGCGCTCAAAATATTTCAATAATAATCCTCAGTGGGGGACAACCTCCACTAAAGATGCCTGCATTGAAATATCTATCCCGATACGTATCCAGTGGGTACTTGAGCAAGTGGAAATTGTTGGGCGTGTTTGAACTGTGGTAGTGTGTCGCGCTTATCGGATTGTCCGGTCACATGGCAATATTACATTAGTGGTTAGTAGAAAGAGAATCAGGGACGATGGCTACTGTAGTTGTTATCGGCGGTGGTTACGGCGGGGTCACTGCCGCCAGATCATTAGACGCCGTTGCGGATGTAATTCTCGTTGAACAAAAAGACCAATTTGTTCACCATGCCGCTGCATTCAAGGCAGCAGTAGACAGAGAATGGGCCGACCAAATCTTCTTGCCCTACCAGAACCTGCTCGCCAACGGGCAAGTTCGCCAAGGAACAGTCCTCAAACTAGAAGGAAACCGCGTTCACATCGTGGGTCAAGACCCCATTGACGCCGATTACATTGTGGTAGCCACCGGATCCACTTACCCCTTCCCCGCCAAGCACATGAACTCTTCCACCGCGATCAGTCGCTTCCAGCTGGATCAACTCCACGAAGACCTGCGCGGAGCCAACCGAGTGCTGTTCGTGGGCGGCGGACCCGTGGGGCTGGAAATGGCTGGAGCCATGAGGAGCGCCTTCCCACGTCTAGAAATCATGATCCTGGAGCAGGAAGAAAAAATCCTCTCCGACGACAGCTACGCGAACGAATTCCGCGAAGTTATCGTCCAACAACTCCGAGAACTAAATATCGAGCTACTCACCGGTGAGCCACTGATGGCACTGCCCCCCATTCAGCCCGCCATCCTCAGCCACTTTGAAGTACAAACCGTCAGAGGCCGAATCCTAGAAGCCGACATGTGGTTCCAGTGTTACGGCACCATGCCGGCCACCGGCTTCATGCGCACCTCTGACTACCGAGAAGCCCTCAACCCGAATGGGACCATTCGAGTGCTCCCCACCATGCAAGTGGTTGGACGCGAAAGAGTATACGCCATCGGGGACGTCACCGACATTCTCGAACCCAAGAGAGCGGACGCCGCCCGCCGTCACGCTCGAGTTGCCGTGTCCAACATCGCCGCTCAAATTAGCGGGCAGGAGCCCACCCACACCTACAAGCCGAGCATCAACTGGATGATCCTGCCCCTAGGAGACAACCATGGAGCCTCGCAGTTGGTAATCGACAAATCTAGTCCCAAAATCGTGGGAGCAGACCAAACCGCTGAAATCAAAGGTGAAAACTTGATGCTCTCACTGGTGAAAAAGCAATTAAACCTCCAATAAGCTCTCCAAAGATACAGAGACCCAGGGATGTAGGGGACAGAGAGGACAGCAAGACCAGACAAGATTAAGGAATATAAAAATTGCCCGGCTAAAACTTTGGCTGGGCAATCCGCGCG
>CBCPNB010000062.1:0-12349 GCA_965120455.1 uncultured Actinomycetaceae bacterium
GATGGGAGCTGCACCTTGTTCAACTAGGAGCTGGTTGACCCGAGAAAATGGTTTGGATCCAAAGAACCCGTATCGAGCGGATAAGGGAGATGGATGGGCAGACTCGACGATGGGAGTGTCAGCTAAAAGGGGAGCCAAGTTTCGGGCTTGCCTGCCCCACAGGATCGCTACCAGGGGAGTGCGCTGTTCACCGTGTTGGCGACTGGCGAGAGCGCGAATAGCTTGGTCGGTGACTTTCTCCCAGCCCCGTCCCTGATGTGAGCCGGGTGCTCCCGGCCGGACGGTGAGCACCCGGTTGAGCAGACACACGCCTTGTTCGGCCCAACCTCTTAGATCCCCACTGGTCGGCGGCGCACAATTTAGGTCACTAGCCATTTCTTTGTAAATATTTTGCAAAGAAGCAGGCAGTCTGATCCCCGCGGGAACAGAAAAAGACAGTCCCATGGCGTTACCGGGAGTAGGATAGGGATCTTGTCCCACTAAGAGAACTTTGACGTCTTGGAACGGGTAGGTGAAAGCTCGGAGAATATTTGCGCCAGCTGGCAGGTAGCCGTGGCCGTCGCGATTTTCTTGCCGCAGCATTTCGCCCAGTTCGCGGATGAGAGGTTCTACTGGTTCTAGGGCATTGGCCCAGCCGGGATCTATCAGGTCGCGCAATGGTTTCACGACTCTAGTCTAAGCGGAGTTTGTGGAGCTGAAAAATTTGAGGTTTGTGACAGGATGAGGACATACAACTACTTTTTTGGGTAAAAACGGGTAGCCTATTTGAGTGAGCTCATTATTTCCACCGGACGAGTTTGATGCCACTATCGAGTCAGCTCCCGTCGGTGTGCACCGCAAGCCGGTGTCGCCGTGGCGTTCTGTCCTTCCTTTTGTAGTGATTGTAATCGCTGCCCCCTTGTTGGCTTGGGGAGCGGTATGGGTGGTGCAGAATACTGGCAGCACTGGATCTTCTTACTCGGATACAACGGATGAAACGTCCAGTGAGAGTGAGAGCACAGATGAGTCAGCTGATTCCACTGATTCCACGGACACCACTGAGGAGACAGTGAGCGAAGAAGAGACAACAGATGAAACCCAGACTACGGACACCACGGAGGAAGAAGAGGAAACTGAGGTCATCGACTACGATGCAACCGTTCGGGTTTTGAACAATTCGGGAATCAGCGGCTATGCAGCTTCTAGTGCAGAAGTGCTGGAGCAGGCGGGTTACACGAATGTTAGTGCTGACAACGCGTCGGGCTGGTCTACTACTGTCAATACGGTTTATTACGCGAGTGAGGATTTGGCGGAGACAGCGCAAGATATTGCTGATGCGTTGGGCTTTAGTGTGGTCACGATGGATACGACTAGCGTGGGGTCGGGAATTGTGGTTCTACTGGCCACACAGTAGTGCCGTGTAGTAGTTAGTGTGTACCAGTGGTTCATGTGTTGCGCTGTAGGTACTGCGGTACAGAGCACAAGTAACACCAGATTTTGCTATTTGCTGAATTGGGAGTTTTTGGCGCAGCTGCCTTTATTTCCCTGGCCGATTAGCATGTAAAGGCGGCAAAGTTGAGGGGGATTGGCGCAACTTTGTGATTTTCCTTCTTGCACTCTCGCTCAGAGAGTGCCAAACTGTTGGTTAGCACTCGAACAGGGAGAGTGAAAACTTGGTTTGTAGGTGAGGGTTTTGGCGGGCAAGACAGGAATGCTACGCGGAACCCGTCCGTCGCGGGCACCAAGAACCACAGCCACAGAGGCAAGAAGGAACATATAGGTAATGGCAAAAATTATTTCCTATGACGAAGATGCTCGTCGGGGTATGGAAAATGGCCTGAACAAGCTGGCCGACACTGTTAAGGTGACGTTAGGGCCACGCGGCCGCAATGTGGTTTTGGACAAAAAGTGGGGTGCGCCCACAATCACCAAAGATGGTGTGTCTGTTGCAAAGGAAATTGACCTAGAGGATCCATACGAGCACATTGGTGCAGAATTGGTCAAAGAGGTCGCGAAGAAAACTGACGATGTTGCTGGCGATGGTACGACCACGGCCACGGTCTTGGCTCAGGCACTGGTACACGAGGGTTTGCGCAACGTGACGGCTGGATCTAACCCGATTGCGTTGAAGCGCGGCATGGATATTGCGGTTGACAAAATTGTGCAGCGCCTACACGAGGTGGCTAAGCCGATCGAAACTACTGCCCAGATTGCTGACACGGCTTCGATTTCAGCTAATGACGCAGAAATCGGTAAGTTGATTGCCGAGGCTTTCGAAAAGGTGGGCGCTGAGGGCGTTGTGACAGTTGAGGAAACTAACTCCTTTGACACGACTTTGGAAACCACCGAGGGGATGCGTTTTGACAAGGGTTACTTGTCGGGCTACTTTGTGACGGATGCCGAGCGCCAAGAAGCGGTGCTGGAAGACCCCTACATTTTGCTGGTGGAGTCAAAGATCTCTTCGGTCAAGGACTTGCTGCCTTTGCTGGAAAAGGTGATGCAGACCAACAAGTCGCTGCTGATTATTGCCGAAGACATTGAGGGCGAGGCTTTGGCAACTCTGGTGGTAAACCGGATTCGCGGCATTTTCAAGTCTGTGGCAGTCAAGGCTCCTGGTTTTGGGGACCGCCGCAAAGCTATCTTGCAGGATATCGCCATTTTGACTGGTGGCCAGGTAATTTCCGAGACCGTTGGCTTGTCTTTGGAAACAGCTGACTTGGATATGTTGGGTCAGGCTCGCAAGGTGGTTGTCACCAAGGATGAAACCACAATTGTGGAGGGTGCTGGCGACAAGGAAGCTTTGGCTGGCCGCGTGGCCCAGATTCGCCAGGAAATGGAAAACACTGACTCCGACTACGATCGCGACAAATTGTCCGAGCGTTTGGCCAAGTTGGCTGGTGGCGTGGCAATCATCAAGTCGGGCGCGGCAACTGAGGTGGAGCTAAAAGAGCGCAAGCACCGGATTGAGGATGCAATTCGTAACGCTCGTGCAGCTTCCGAAGAGGGTATCGTTGCTGGTGGTGGTGTTGCTTTGCTGCAGGCCGCTAACGCAGTGTTGGCTTCACTAGATCTAACCGGTGACGAGGCCACAGGTGCGGCGATTGTACGCAAGGCAGTGGCTGCTCCTCTCAAGCAGATTGCTTTGAATGCTGGCCTAGAAGGCGGCGTGGTAGTGGATCGCGTTTCTAACCTGCCCGATGGACATGGTTTGAATGTTGTCAGTGGTGAGTATGGAGACCTGTTGAGCCAGGGAATTGCAGACCCAGTCAAGGTGACTCGTTCGGCGCTGCAAAACGCCAACTCCATTGCAGGCATGTTCTTGACCACGGAAGCAGTGGTGGCTGACAAGCCCGAGCCCCCGGCAGCTCCCGCTGGTGAGGGCACGGACATGGGGCCGATGTACTAAACCGGGTTGAATCGAATATTTGCCAGCGAGCTGAACTGAAGTGGCTCTTTTGGTCTCCCTGGGTGATAGGGAAGAGCCACTAAATTTTGCTAGTTCAATAGTTCGACGGCAGCTAACGGCAACGACGAGTGTGGGTGGGAATCTCCCACCCACACTTTTTCATCTCAACGCTATTAAGTATTATTCTGAGTACTGCTGAGCGTTTCAGTTCCGAATACTGTTGAGTATTTCAGGTATCCTAAACTTCGCAATCATTTCAGTTGTTTTGGTTCTTGCTGACCAGTTTTGACCGTTTCAACTATTTTGGCGCTATCAGTCATCTCACCTATTCTGTACGCTACTGCTCACTTCAATCATCTGAATAATTTGGCGTGTAAAGCTATTTGGCTAATTTTCGCGCTATGTATTCAAGTAAGTTGTGCACGTAACCGGTAAATGGGAGTTTTGCTGGAATATTAGGCACTGCTCTATAGGAACAGATTCTATAGATTGAAATACTCAGTGGGGAACAGATTAGAACGGGTTAGTGTGCAAAGAGGGCGCTGGCTTGAGACTCGGCAGCCGCATAGGTGCTCGAAGCTGTAGCCAGTTGAGCTGAAATGGAATCAAGCGCGCTTTCAACTTGGAGTTGTGTGGCATTCCACTGTTCTGCCACTGCCTGGAATGAAGCAGAAGCACTTCCACCCCAAGCGGCCTCTAAGGCACGCAAATGTCCCATCAGGGCGCTCACCTCAGAGCGCACAGTCGCAACAGTTGCCGAAACCTGGGAGCTGGCAGTGGCCACAGCATCGGAGTCAACGTGAAATGTAGGCATCTACAGTTCCTTTCTTGAGAATGAAGAATCAGTAGAACCGAGAATATAGTGGCCCCAAAATGCCCACCAGAGGCGAATAACGTTGTTGTGGAAAACTCTTGGCCAAGCTACCTGTGGAAAACCTAAAGATCTACAACTCTACAATCTTTGCCGAGTTGGATTTCCATTTACATTTACTCTTTACTTTTCTGTTTTTGAGCTCGCGACGGTGTTTTCATCACCGCGGTGGTTTGCATCCGCTCCAGCGTTCTCGCGTTCACTACTGACCTATCTCCAGGTGAAGCGCGTTAGTGAAAGCAGGTTGAGGTAACGATAATACTCTCCCACTTACTTCAGTGGCAGCGCCAAGTGCACAGTTAACCCCTGGGGATCGGTAGTGGACATCCAGACTTTTCCGCCGTGCTTGGCCATAATTGAAGAGACGATTGCCAGACCCAGTCCAGAGCCACCAATGGCGCGAGAACGAGATTTATCGCTGCGATAGAAACGCTCAAATACTTTAGTTTGCTCGTTTTTGGGAATACCAGGACCATGATCGCGAAATTCTACGATCGTGTAAGAGATACTCTCTTTAGTAGACAAATTCTTGTCATTTGTCTTACTATCGTCATTGTTTGTACTGACATTCTTGGACAAATCTTCATCATTTATCTCTGTATTGTCAGTACGGACACTGCCTCTCTTTGTCGCGCTAGCTCCCTGGAGAGCTAAAATTTCCGGCGGCAAACTCTCTGCAGAAACTACTCCCAGCGCAATTTCTACCGGCGACCCACTGGGCGTATAGCGGGCAATATTGCCCGCTAAATTGACGAACACTTGAGTGATTTGATTGCGGTCAGCCTGCAACAACACTTCTTCTGGTGGATGTTCTCCAGTCAAACCACAAACACTGACTTGGCGGTCAGAATCTAGAGCATGCAAGTCAGACTGAGTATTTCTGGCTAACTCAACTAAATTGATTTCAGCAATATCTAGTGGTCGATCGGCGTCGAGCCGAGCCAAAGTCAACAAATCCTGTACCAAAGAAGTCATGCGCTTGGACTCACTTTGAATGCGTCCCATGACGTCGTCGTAGCTATCTTCTGGAATACCGCCGCTAAAATATAGCTGCGTGTAACCGCTAATCACTGCTAGCGGCGTGCGCAACTCGTGTGACGCATCAGCTACAAACTGGCGTTGCCGCAGCTCACTAGCCTGCTGTGCGGCAAAAGATTGCTCGATTTGTCCCAGCATGGTGTTGAGGGAAGCAGATAAGGAACCAACCTCAGTGGTTGGAGGGGCAGGTGGAATTCGGCTAGACAAATCTCCTCCGGCAATTTGACCGGCTACGCCCTCAATGGTCTTGAGAGGGCGCAAAGACCTGCGCACCAAATAAAATCCGAGCAAACCAGTGGACAACAACAACGAAATGGAGGCCAATACAAATGAATAAGCCGTCGAATACAAAGTGTCAGTCGCATCGACCAGCGGCAAACCAATAATTAAAAGCCCAACTGCATCCTGATCGCTAGATATCTGCACGATGGCAATCCGCCAACTGGCTCCATCCACAGATGAGCCAACTGTCTCAGGACAAGTCATGCCGGTTTGACTACTACACGTGTCTAGTGAAGTGATTTCCGTGAGATTGGGTTTGCCGGCCTTGGCCAAAGTCTCTTCTGACAAAAAGACAAAGCCAGTTTCAAACGAGCCATCTGAGTTGATAAACAAAGATTGCACGTAATAGTCAGAGGGAACTACCGCCGTGGCAGTTCGCGTTTGAGTGCTCGCCGTGATAGTGGCCGATAGCTGGCTTGCCGAAGAGCGCAACTGGTCGTCAATTTGGGCAATCAGCTGGCGGTGTAAAATCCCAATCATCAAACTGCCAGCCACAACCAGAGCTAGAGCTTCTATGCACAACAGCAGCAGCACCATTCGCCGCGATAAAGGCATGGCGCTAATTCGCCGGTGCAATCGGTTGAGGAATTTCCTCACTTTGACTGGGATTTTACTTTTTCGCATCTTCGTGTTCGAGTTTATGTCAGCTGATTCTCTAGTCAGTATATTCCGCAGTATCGCCACCCGTGTACAACCCGACTATTTCAAGGCAATTACGCGTCAGCTCTCATAATGTAGCCCACACCGCGACGAGTGTGAATCAATTCTGGGCTATCCGGTAGAATCGCTAGTTTGCGGCGCAAGTACGAAATATAGGATTCGACAATTGCTGCCTCACCGTTCCAGTCGTATTCCCACACGTGATCTAGAATTTGGCTCTTTGAAACCACGCGCCCTTGGTTCATCATCAGGTAACGCAGCAATTTGAATTCAGTGGGAGACAATTCGATTTCTTTGCCGGCTCGGTGAACTTCGTGTGCATTGTCGTCCAATTCGACGTCGCCGACTCGATAGATCCCCTCTTCTTGGGGGTTACCGCGCGTGCGGCGCAAAATTGCACTGATACGGGCGACGACTTCTTCTAGTCCAAAAGGCTTAGTGACGTAGTCATCCCCACCTACGCTGAGGCCTTCGAGTTTGTCTTGCATGTCGTCTCGGGCAGTCAAGAACAGAATTGGGGTATCTATTCCTCCCTCGCGGAGCCGTCGGGTCAAAGCAAAACCATCTAGATCGGGGAGCATGACGTCCAACACGATCAAGTCAGGGCGATGCTGTTGCACAGCTCGGAAAGCTGAGAGGCCATCTTCGGCTGCGAATACCTCAAATCCGGCAAATCTGAGGGAAGAAGCCAAAAGATCTCGAATATTGGGTTCGTCATCTACCACTAGTAGACGAGCTTCAGGTTTAGTTGGTGCATTGCTGAGTGTACGTTTTGTCATTGTCATGGTTTTGATTATGCAACAGAACCTGAGAGAAATACTTTGAGTAGACTGAAAATTCCCTAAGTTTTCTGAATGGAAAATTCTCAGGAAACTAGTTGTGCTTTAGTGGCAAAGCTGGTCAGGGTGAAATCAGGGTATTCTCAGGGTGTCAAAATTGAAAATCAGTTAGCTATCCTAGAAGAATGGACAGCAGCATACAGGAAAACGATCCGCTCGCCTGGACGACAAATTCCGGGAACCCTGAAACAGACCCTGAATCAAAAATGGATGCTAAATCTGAAGGGACACCCAGAGGAGTAACGAGTGCTGTCGATCCCACTGAGGTAGAATTTCGCCCAATTTCCAGGGATTTAGCGAAGATCAGATTGATTGGGGTGGGTCTGCCCAGCCTGATTATTTTGATTGCATTCACCGTTTATGCAGTTTTGGTTGATCCACTGTTTTATCTGGGAACCGGGGTAAGCCTGATTTTGTTGTTGTGGGCGCTCTGGTTGATTCCTCGCCAAGTACGGGCGATGAAGTATGCGGTGACTGAAACCGATTTTATGATTCGTCGCGGGATCCTTTTTCGTTCTTTGACAGTAGTGCCCTTTGGACGCATCCAATACGCAGATATTTCAGAAGGACCAATTGCCAGATATTTTGGCATTTCCACGATCAAATTGCACACCGCATCTGCTGGAACAGACGCCTCCTTAGAGGGGGTGCCCAAAACTGAGGCCGCCAGATTGAGAGACCTGTTTTCTACCAATGGTTCAGCTCACATGCAAGGAATTTGATGATTTTGCTGGTTAGTGCTCAGGAAAATATCCACATCCAGGGACGTCGAATAGCTGGCTACAGCGAGAAGTTAGGAAATGCTGGAAAATCAGGAAAATACTGGGAACTAGGGAAAACTAGGAACTCTATAACTCTAAAAGACAGACATGAAACAGACATGAGTACGTGGACAAAGGTGGAGAGTCAGGCGTGACCGACAAGGAACACAGGAAAGTGTGATGGCGCAGGAAAATCAAGGAACTAAGGCAGACAAAAACCTTAAGCTACGCTCTCGGGGTGCAGCAGATGAGGGTGTGCCAGAAAATGCCTGGCATAGATTGCATCCACTGACACCAATTATCTCTACCTTTTCACTATTCGTGGTCATCATCTTGGCTGTCTTTTGGGGAGGATTTGGGGCAGGTACCCAATTATTATCCGATCCAATTGTTCGTGAACAAGTTTTTGAAATCCTTGCATCTGGTGAAAATTTTGAAGATATCGCCGACATTTTGTATGCAATTGTAGTCGTAGTAATCCTCCTGATTATATTGATTGCACAAATTATTTACAATTACGTCAACTGGCGATTTACTGCCTATGCGGTGACCGATGCGGCAGTTTGGTATCGCACAGGCGTAGTCAATCGCAAACAACAACACGCCCGCTTAGAGCGCATTCAAACAGTGGATATCACTCATCCTCTATTAGGGCGGATTTTTGGATTAGGAAGTCTCTCGGTTGAAGTCGCTGGCGGAAGTGACTCCAAACTTTTATTTGGATTTTTAAAAACTAGTGAATTGGAGCGTTTACGCGCCGAAATTTTGGCGCGAGCAGCCGGAATCTACCGAGATGGCCAGGTGTCATCCTCAGCTGTCGCTGACAAGAGTGGAGTAGGCGCAAGAGACACGGAAACTGTGGTTCCAGAAATCGATAACGAAAATAAGGTAGACAATAAGTCGGCTGAGTCTACAGCTGGCGCATCTAATCACTCTCACAAATTATTTTTACAAACCGCGCCCGAACGCCAAGTTTTTCAGCTCTCCACCGGCAGATTACTGGGTTCGACTGCGTTGAATGGAATATTCATTCTGATCTTGCTCATCGTAGTTGTCGCTATTGTTGTGTGTGTTGCTTTGGTGGTGTTCATCCCTGAAGCTTTCCTGGGCTTACTGATAGCGGGTTTTTCCATAGCTATTGTCTATATCTCTCTAGTTTGGACTAATTTTTCTGCCCTTTTTGGATTCAAAGTGGCTTTATCGGCAGATGGTATTCGCATTTATCGAGGCTTACTGCAAACTGTGGCGCAAACGATTTTGCCCAAAAGAATTCACGCAGTTGAAATCACTCAGCCTTTGCTGTGGCGCAAATTAGGCTGGTATCAAGTGAAATTGCTGCAAGCAGGAGTAAGCGCTGCCACTACTGAAAAAAGTGGGAATAATCAGCAGCAGATGGACACGATCCGCAATATCTTCATGCCTGCTGCCACCAGGGAAGAAGCCTTGTTGGCCTTGTGGCTAGTGTTGCCAGATTTAGGAACTGACATTGAGCCAAATGAGTTATTTGACCAATGCTTTATTTCCCCTCAAAAAGCTAGAAAAACTGCGGCCAATCCACAAACAAATGCTCAGCGTCTATTTAGAATTAGCCCGCCTGCGGCTAAAATTTTAGACCCCATAATTTATGGTCGGCGAGCGGTGGCCTTTACGGACACCAGTTTGCTGATTCGTGGCGGATGGATTTCCCGGTGGACATCCTTCGTGCCCTTTGAGCATGTCCAATCATTTGCAGTCAAACGCGGACCACTCCAACATTGGCGTGGATTAGCTAGCGTACACGTACATTTGGTGCCCGGACAGATTCACTCTGCCATTCGCCATCTACACGATTTAGATGCGTTGGCAGCGAGTCGCGAAATTGAGCGGCGCTCGCGGATTCGTCGTGCCGCCCAAGGCCCAGAAAGATGGCTGTCCATGCTGCAAGAAGAACAAGATGAAAAGCGAAATGATTCAAAATAGCGGGAAAACTCCTCGCACCGTGGATTCATACCAGTTTGCGCTCAAACTTGGTTTCATTGGGATAGGAAGAGCAGGCGCAGCTCTAGCTAGTGCTTTTCGTCAAGCCGGATACGAAATCGGTGGCATAACGGTGCGGTCAGCGGAGTCCAAAGAACGAGCCGACGCTAGGTTGGCAGGTATTCCCCAAATGGAGGCAGCCCAAACCGTCAAAAACGCTCAGGTAGTGTTTTTGACGGTAGCTGACGATGAGATAGAACCACTGACAAATACTTTGGCTGCCCGAGGTGTTTTCATGCCAGGACAACTGGTGGTCCACGTTAGTGGCGCTAAAGGATTGGATGCGTTGCAGGCTGCCAAAGCGGTCGGCGCTCTAACCGTGGCCATGCATCCGGCGATGACTTTTACTGGGTTTTCCCTAGATGTGCAAAGACTAAAGGGCATTCCTTTGGCGATTACGGCTGACCCACTGGCACTTCCTTTAGCTTTGGTTTTAGCCGAAGCTATCGAGGCAGTTCCTTTTCAACTAGATGAAGCCAAGCGCGCGCTCTACCATGGGGCGCTCACCTATGGCGCAAACTATTTAGTAACTTTAGTGGCTGGCGCTAGACGCATGCTGGCTGAGGCTGGCATTGAGGCGCCTGAAATCGTGTTGCGTCCACTGCTGCAGGCAGCCTTGGAGAATTCCTTGGAGGCTGGCATTGAAGCTTTGACTGGGCCCTTGTTGCGCGGAGACGAAACTACGCTGAATTCGCATCGACAGGTGTTAGCCAATACCCCTGCTTTGCGTGACCTGGAGGAGGTCTATGATTTCTTAGCTGAACAAACAAAAACGGAGTTGCAAATGGCTGCGAGTAGAACGAGTAGAAACTGTGAAGCGGATCAGTGCCTACAGCAATGAGGGAAAGTGTCCTAAAACATAGACTAAGAAATTCATCAGGGAGGGAGGAAACGTGATAGTTGCAAACACCAACCAGGAATTGCAGTTGGCGCGCCAAGCTCTACCAGGTTCGGTGGGCTTGGTAATGACCATGGGAGCCTTACACACAGGACATCTTTCTTTGGTGCGCTTGGCGAAACAACATGCCCAACACGTGGTAGTGAGTATTTTTGTCAACCCGACTCAATTTGCAGTAGGCGAAGACTTTGATAAATATCCGCGTACCCTCTCTGCTGATTTGGCGCTATTAGAGGCAGAAAATGTCGACCTTGTCTATGCACCTACTGGAGCAGATGTGTATCCAACCGCGTCTCAAGTAGAAATTGACCCAGGTTTGGCGGCTCGTGTCTTAGAGGGCCGGACTCGTCCCACCCATTTTGCGGGAGTGTGCCAAGTAGTTTTGAAATTCATGAACCGCATCCGCCCTGACGTAGCCGTATTTGGCCAAAAGGATGCCCAGCAACTGGCGCTCTTACAACAAATGGTTGCAGACTTGGATGTACCGGTAGAACTGGTCAGTGGCGAGATCATTCGCGATGCTGATGGGTTGGCGCAATCTTCTCGTAATCGCTATCTATCGGTGGCTCAGCGCCAAGTTGCGCTCAACCTATATCGGGCTTTACAGGCTGGAAAAAGGGCGGGAACCAACCCAGAAGAGATTTTGCAGGCCGCAACCACTCATTTGTTGAACGTACCAGAAATTTGCTTGGACTACGTGGCTTTGGCGACTGTGAATGGTTTTACAGTAGTGGGCGAGTATGTGACTAAGCCAAAGCCGAATCTGGAACTACACTTGGATAGACTAGCTGGTAGAGCGCTAGATTGCTATTTGTTGGTGGCAGCTAAAGTAGGGGAGACGCGCTTAATCGACAACCTAATAATTAGGGGAGTTGAAAAAAGTGCTAGCTAACAGAACGCCTCCGCTAACCAGAAAACGCGCTAACCAAAAACGCTAACTGCCAGCGACAAATAGTCAAGGCATCAACTAGCAGCTGCTACCAGTATCTAGCTGATGCTTTTTAGTAGAGTTTAGAGGAGTTAGAAGGAGAGTAGCCATGGGGGAGTCTTTTCCGCGTTTCAGGTCGATGGCGGTAGGCAAAATCCATCGAGCCAAGGTGACGAACGCAGATTTGCACTACGTGGGCTCGATTACAATCGACCAGGATTTGCTGGATGCGGCCGACATCTATCCGGGACAGCAAGTCGAAGTGGTTGACGTCAACAATGGGGCTAGATTATCCACTTACACGATTGCTGGGGAGCGAGGCAAAGGAGAAATTCAACTAAATGGTGCAGCTGCTAGATTGGTGGCTCCTGGTGACTTAGTGATCATTATTGCGTACGCACTGGTGCCAGAAAGTGAGGCTCGCAGTCTGCAGCCCCGGGTGGTGCACGTGGATGACCAAAATCGCATCACTACTACTTCGCACAATTTAGCCAAATAGAAAGTTCCTAGAGGGAACTTTAAAACGTGCTGGAATTACACCGGCAGGTACTACGCTGAATATCAGCTAGCTGATACTAGTTACAACACCACAGCGACTAAAATTTCTAAGGAGGATTTCGACGTGAGCCAGATAAATATGGCAGATTCTGGAGTTTTGCAAGGATCTGAAC
>CBCPNB010000063.1:0-14220 GCA_965120455.1 uncultured Actinomycetaceae bacterium
CACTGTCACAAATGTAACGTACCGAAGGCTCCACATGGGGCGCAGCTACCTCTAAGTGGCGTGTGCCCCGTGCGGGGCGGACGTGTCTACCAGATCAGGGAGGACTACAAATGAAAGACTGGACAACCCTAACGCCAGACAAAACAAAGCTACTACGCAAGAATTACACGAGTGGTCGCAGCGGTTATAGCGTGGATCGTGTCGTCTTACACCACAACGCAGGCACCTTGACGACTGAACAGTGTTATAGCGTTTGGCAAACCCGCGAAGCTAGTGCCCACTTCCAGGTCGAAAAAGACGGCACCATTGGCCAACTGGTCAAACTGTCGGATACGGCTTGGCATGCGGGCAACTGGGTCGCCAACTGCAAATCAATCGGCATCGAGCACGCCAACAACACGGGCAGCAGCGATGGTTGGACCATCTCAGATGACACGCTCGACAACGGCGCCCACCTAGTGGCCGCCATCTGCGCCTACTACGGTCTGGGCAAACCCGCCTACGGAAAAAACGTGTTTTATCACTCTACCTATGCGTCAACTAGCTGCCCTGGAGGTATTGCTGGTTCCCAGCGCGCGGATTACCTAGCAAAAGCGCAGTCTTATTACGCGTCCATGACCGGCAGCTCTAGTTCCAGTTCGAGTAGTGCGTTCGTGTTCAACCTGGACGAAGACGGCTACTGGGGGAAAGAAGTCACCAAAGCTCTACAAACCTACTACGGCACGACAGTAGACGGGGTTGTGTCCAGCCAGTCCTCCTACTGGAAGAGCCAAAACCCCGGTTTGACGGGCGGCTGGGAATGGGTATCCGCCACGAGCGCTGTCGGCAGCCAACTAGTCATGGCCATACAAAAAGCCCTAGGCGTGACCGTGGACGGCCTAATCGGGCCAACAACCATCAAAGCCCTGCAAAAGAAGCTAGGCACCACGCAAGATGGCGTGTTCAGCAAGCAGTCGTCCGCAATCCTCAAACTGCAGTCGAACCTGAACACGCTGGGACGCCCCTGGTAGCCCCAAGATAGAGGTGAGGAGAAAACCTAATGAGTATCGACACTGTTGATATCACGGTGCCTGCCGTGATCGGCGTAATCGGCACGCTATTAACAGCTATCGCCACGCGGGCATCATGGTCGGACACCGTGAAGCGGTTCACCGCTATTGGCGTGACTGTGGCCGCGACCCTGTTGGTGGGCGTGTTCACGCTGCGCCCGGACGCGTGGGCAACCGTGGCCACATGGCTAGGCGTAGCAATCGCTACCCTCCAAGTCGCTTACAGTGCGTTGAAACCGACTGGCGTGTTGGACTGGGTGCGCGACTTAACCACCCCCTCAACCACCAGTAAAAAATGAGAGACGAATGAAGGGAAGTGAGGGGGTTTTGGCACCCTGGCTGACAGACGGCGTAATGGCGGCGATAGGCGCCCTGGTAGGTATTATCATCACTGCCGCTGTCACGCACGCCAACAACAAGAATAGTAGTGAGCTTAAAGAGGACGAGTTCACGCTGCAAGCACTACGCACAACCGTCGAAGTCCTGCAAGCGGAATCGAAAACTTTGCGCGAGGAAATTGACTCGCTACGCGAAGAATCGAAATCATTGCGAGAGGAGTCGAAGTCTTTACAAGACCGTATAGAAAGCCTGAAAAGCGAAGTGCGCTATTTCGAGTCCAGTCACCGCGCACTACGCGGTAAGTATTCCGCAGCCTTAACGTTTGCGCGTGACTTGCACTCACGGTTGTCTGGCCATGGCGTGGTGGTGATGGTGCCGGACGCAATAGCAGATGACTGGCGGGTCTATGCCAGCGGGAACGCGCCTGTTTAGGCTCGTGGGAAATTGTTTTGCGGGGAACTACCTTCTTGGTGGTTCCCCGCGTTTTTCGCGTTGAGTGAAAAATGTTGTCACGGAATGGTCACGGATTGAATGCAATAACACACACTCTCATGCATTATGCTATAAAATAGTTTTCGTGAAATAACACCAAAAAACATACTCATACACCCTCATGCTATAATCTTGTTTCTATCGAGAGGTCGCGAGTTCGAGTCTTGCCAGCCCGACACGTTCCAGGTGGTTTGGCACTTTGGCTGCCAGATTCGCTATGATGGAATGGTTGCTGCGGCTGTAGCTCAATGGTAGAGCCTCTGCCTTCCAAGCAGATTACGCGGGTTCGATTCCCGTCAGCCGCTCTGAGCTTTGGGTGGAGCTGGTCTCCGGCGTGGGATTGGTCTGATTATTAGTTTGTTCGCGTGTATAGCGGGGGGCTCTTTCCGTTGGCGGTAGTTCTGGATAATTAGCTACTTTTTTTGCTTGCGTGGCTTCCTGATTCGGTTCGATGATAATGGTGGAGCAGTAATGGGTGAACACTTTTTGTACAAAATGAGTTGTTGTGGCAAAAGAGAAGTAACCAGAAACTATTGCTCGATTCAGCAACTGTAAAAACCTACGATGGATGAGGCAATCGTTTTGCCGATCAGGGAAAACCAGTGTGACGGTCAAAAGACTGTTCCGGATGGAATATTTGAAGGTGGAGTTTGCTCAGCTGAGTTCGAGTTTTTGGCAGGATTGCGGCGCAATTACGAGAAATCTGGTGTGAATTGGAGTTGCGACCGGGCGTACGAAGTTCCCAGAGGGAAATCACTTACCGAGATGAGGCAGTCATTTTTGGCGGCTGTCCGATCAATCATTTTGGGCATGCTTTGCTAGATGGCACGGCACGAATGTGGTATTTAGTCGATGCACCTGCGGATTTGCAGATTGTATTCTTGTAATTTCCCCGGAAAACAAACGTATACGAGCAGAAGTAGAACATTTGCAGATGCAGATAGAACACTTGGTAGTTCAAAGTTCTGGAGATTCACAAAGCCCTTACGAGCAATCACCAAAATGCTGAGTAGCTCTAACTAGAAGAACAACCATGCCTTAGTTGTTTTTCATTTTATCTACGCGTATTACATTTTATGTATCTGTCTTTTTCATATTGATTGATTTATTTAGACATGGATGCCACATTTGACTAGTTAATGGAGGGTAATAATAAAGGATACGATAAAGAGAATTTTTAAATCCTCCGTTAGTGAGATGACGTGTGCAGTAGTTGTAAAGTTCCTTTGCTCTGTTCTTACCTGATTTTACGCCAAATAAAATTTGTGCTCGCTTTAGAAATAGGTTTTAGGTGCGTAATCGAAACAAAGTGCAACGAAGTCGTTGTATGAAGCAGTCACCAGTACCCACGACAGGATTCGAACCTGCAACCATCGGATTAGAAGTCCGGTGCTCTATCCATTGAGCTACGGGGGCTAGGCGCAATTCCGCGCAACACCAGCAGCAAATGCCATCAGCTGGCCGACACCTTGATTCTAGCGCGCACCCTGCCTATATAGACTAATCTTCCAAGCACACACTAGCTTTTTGTCAGCCGGTGAAATCATACAGTTTCTCACCCCAAATGCCTAAATTCGTTTAGTGTTGATGATTACACCGATTACGCCACGCGAACATACATTGTGACTGCACGTGCAGCTACTTCGCATACTTACATCGTGATTGCGCAAGATAGTTACACCGTAACTACACCAAGAAACGCAGTAATTCGTCTTGTAAATCCAAACGTTCAATTTTCAAGGACGACTTCTCAATGCGTTTTAGCAGGGGTGGCAAATCTGTCTGTCGTTGAATGTCAATTCCCACTAAAGCCGGTCCAGTCTCACGATTGTTCTTTTTCACGTATTCAAAGGAAATAATGTCGTCGTGTGGGCCCAACACATTCTCCAAAAAATGACGCAGTGCCCCCGGTCTTTGCGGAAAAGACACCAAAAAGTAGTGCCGCAATCCTTGGTATACCATGGAGCGTTCCATGACCTCAGCGTAGCGAGACAAATCGTTATTGCCGCCACTAATAACTGCAATCGTTGGCCCCGACAATGACAACTCTGGCAGTCTCTCCTGGGCGGCCATCGTGATGGCCGTGGTTGCCAAAGCCCCGGCAGGCTCTGCAATAATCCCATCCAAGTGATATAAATCCAACATTTCAGTACAGACCGCGCCCTCGGGGACGACCACCACTTGGTCAACCAACTCACTGATCACCTTGTAAGTGTTATCGCCAATTCTCCCTACAGCTGTGCCGTCTACGAAACTGTCAACTTGTGGCAAAGTCTGCGGACCTCCTGCCAGTAGAGCCTGGTAAGCACAAGCAGCACCCTCCGATTCCACGCCAATAATGCGAATCTTTGGAAAATGCTGCTTTAGCCAAACCACCATGCCGCTAATCAGGCCGCCCCCACCCACAGGGATCAAGATATTCTCGGTATCATCGGGAATCTGCGTAGCCATCTGGTAGGCCAACGAACCTTGTCCAGCCATTACCTGAGGATCGTCATACGGATGCACGTAAGTGCAGCCTGTTTCCTGGACGCGCCGCAAGGCTGCCCGCTGAGTGTCATCGAAAGCACCCTCGACGAACTCTAAAGTCACCCATTTGCCACCCAAAGAACGAATCCGCCCCTGCTTTTGGTTAGGAGTGGACTCGGGCAAAAAAATTGTGCCCTGAATACCCAACTGGGCACACGTATACGCCACTCCCTGAGCGTGATTCCCAGCTGACGCGCAAATCACGCCAGCAACTCTCTCTGCTTTAGAGAGCCTAGAAATTTTATTGTAGGCTCCCCGCACTTTAAACGAGCGGCAAGTTTGTAAATCTTCACGTTTCAAATAAATTTGCATACCCGCCAGATCGGTTAGGCGCTGCGACAATTCCAAAGGCGTTTGATGTACGGCCGGAGCCACAACCTGAGCCGCCGACTCCACGTCACTAGCAGTAATCGGTAAATTCAAAGCATTCAGCACACTTTTAGTCTACGCACTTGCTGTTCCAGACTAAACTCGTGCCGAAGTGAACCTCCGTGTGACTAGATCGATGGGCTTTCTCGATAGATTTTCCTGGGAGGCTTTCCTGGGAGCTCTCCCGAACAGTTTTGCGCTAAGGACAAATGCCGAGGCAATACAGCAAACATGAGTACTATGGGGGCAACTAGAGGTAAGTTTTTGGCTCTAACAACTAGACCGGTAAGCCCAAACTTGAGCAAACTAAACCAGTAAACGTTAAAGAAAATATAAAGAAGCCCGTCTTTGTGCGCTCAATTCCAGGTAGCATGGCAATGTGAGTGTAGACAAGATTAATACGCCAATTATTTGGATTGACTGTGAGATGACCGGGCTGGATGTACACCAGGACGAGCTAATTGAAGTTGCGGTTGTCCCTACTACGCCAGAATTAGAACCATTGGATCAGGGCATCGATTTGTTAATTCAACCCAGTGATAAAGCCCTGATCAATATGAGCGATTTTGTGCGCAAAATGCACGTACGGTCGGGGTTGTTGGCGGAACTAGAAACGGGGTTGACGTTGAAAGAGGCCGAAATCCAGGTTTTGGAGTACATTGAGAAATTCTTACCTGAGCCAGGAGTGGGCTTGCTCGCGGGAAATTCCATTTGGTCAGACCGCAAATTTTTGGACGCATATATGCCGCAAGTAACCGCCCATTTGCATCATCGCATGATCGATGTTTCTACTATCAAGGAGTTGGCTCGCCGCTGGTATCCTCGAGTCTACGTTTGCGCCCCAAAAAAATGCGGTGGACATCGAGCACTGGCCGATATTCGTGAATCTATCACAGAATTGCAGTACTACCGGGAAGCTTTATTTCCTCAAGATTTACATCCCGCGCACGGTGCTTACACCAAGTTGGCCACTAAAGTAGCGGAATCGTTGGATCAGGCATGGAAATGGAAGGGGAAGGCGGGCAAAGCCGCCAACTAGTTGCGATGTCGAGTTTTCCACAGGTATCTCGATAGAGGGTTTTCCACAAGCCAAAGAGTTTTTGTTGGAGGATTTGTCCCTCGGGTTTGAAACTAGAGCTGTCAGCATTCCAAGTGATATCGCATTTTGAAGCGGTAGCGCGAAGAGAGAGGCCAGGAAATGACGGAGCGAGACACAATCATCCTCAAGGGGCGAGTAGGCACAGAGCCAACCATGTTTAAGCAAACTGAAAATCGTGGACCATACGTGCGGTTTCGAATGGTAGTTCCCAGGTCTAGACGCAAGGACAACGGTCAGTGGGAGGAGTTGGAATCTCGTTGGTACACCATTCGCATGTGGGGAACGTTGGCTAACAATGTGGCGATGTCGATTCGTAAAGGACAACCAGTGGTGGTAGTGGGGCGTCCAACTGCGCAAGCCTGGCAGGATCGGGAGGGGAATTTACGCAGTGAAATCGCCATCAACGCCAATGTGGTGGGTCACGATTTGAATCTAGGCGTCAGCGTGTTTAGAAAATTTGCCAACTTTAACGCCGAGACAGGAGTGGAGACATTTCAAAGTGGCGACGCGACAGAGACAGGGAAGTCCCCATTTTTGGCGGACGACAAACTGATGTCAGTTGAGCAAAATCAGCAAAGAGGTGAACAGAGGAACCCAAAATTGGAATTTGATTCTTCTGGCTTGCTAGCTGGGTCTGTGATTAGTCCTGCAGTTGACTCTGGAGTAGACTCCGCCAATTTGGCGGATGAACCAGGTGGGACGGCAAAATTTCAGCAAAAAGTTGCCTGAAACGCGGTTTTTGGAATGCGCTAAGGGAGTGGAGCTTGGTCGAATTAGGACTGTAAACTAAGCTCTAGTCCACTCATCTTGTACCATGGGAGTGGTTTACTTAGCGGTTGAAATGGAGAATCGTGGCTGAATACATCTATTCGATGGTAAAAGCTCGCAAGGCACACGGCGATAAAGTCATCTTGGATGACGTGACAATGGCGTTTTTGCCGGGCGCAAAAATTGGTATGGTGGGTCCAAATGGTGCAGGTAAGTCGTCGATCCTGCGCATCATGGCCGGTTTAGATGAGCCCTCGAATGGAGAAGCCCGGTTGACGCCAGGCTACAGCGTGGGGATTCTAGAGCAAGAACCCCAATTGGACGAAGAAAAAACAGTTTTAGAAAACGTCCAAATGGGGGTTGGCAAGATTCTGGCAAAAATTCAGCGTTTCAACGAGATTTCAGCACAAATGGCTGATCCGGATGCGGATTTTGATGCACTGATGGCTGAGATGGGTGAGCTGCAGACTGAAATTGATGCCAGCAATGCTTGGGATATTGATTCCCAACTGGAACAGGCGATGGATGCTTTGCGGTGCCCACCCAGTGACACTCCAGTGAAGGTGCTCTCTGGTGGGGAGCGGCGTCGAGTGGCTTTATGTCGACTCTTGTTAGAGGCACCCGACTTGTTGTTGCTGGATGAGCCGACCAACCACTTGGATGCAGAATCCGTGTTATGGCTAGAACAGCATCTGAAAAATTATCCGGGTGCGGTAATCGCGATTACACACGACCGTTACTTCTTGGATCACGTGGCACAGTGGATTGCTGAAGTCGATCGCGGACATCTGTATCCATATGAAGGCAATTATTCTACCTACCTGGAAACCAAAGAAAAACGTTTAGAAGTACAGGGCAAAAAAGACGCAAAGCTCAGGAAACGTTTGCGGGAGGAATTAGAGTGGGTGCGCTCCAACCCTAAAGGCCGCCAAGCAAAATCCAAAGCCCGTTTGGAGCGCTACGAGGAAATGGCAGCTGAAGCTGAGAGTATGCGCAAACTCGATTTTGAGGAAATCCAAATCCCACCAGGGCCGCGTTTAGGCACAGTAGTCATCGAAGCCAAAAACTTGCAAAAAGGCTTTGGTGATCGATCTTTGATCAACGGGTTGTCGTTTTCCCTGCCCCGCAATGGCATTGTCGGCGTAATTGGTCCAAATGGTGTTGGTAAAACTACACTATTTAAAACTATTGTTGGCTTAGAGCCCTTGGATGGTGGCGAACTGAAAATTGGGGAAACAGTAAAAATTTCCTACGTTGACCAAAACCGTTCGGGAATCGATCCAGAAAAAAGTGTTTGGGAAGTAGTCTCGGATGGTTTAGACCATCTAGAAGTAGGAAATGTAGAAATGCCCTCGCGCGCCTACGTTTCAGCTTTTGGCTTCAAAGGACCAGACCAACAAAAGCCTGCTGGAGTGTTGTCTGGCGGTGAGCGCAACCGATTGAACTTGGCGTTGACTCTAAAACAGGGCGGGAATCTATTGTTGCTGGACGAACCCACCAATGACCTGGATGTGGAAACCTTGGCTTCACTGGAAAACGCTTTGCTGGCATTCCCTGGTTGTGCAGTGGTGGTTACCCACGACCGTTGGTTCCTCGACCGCGTTGCCACCCATATTTTGGCGTGGGAGGGAACTGCAGAGCAGCCAGACCAGTGGTACTGGTTCGAAGGAAACTTTGAATCCTATGAAAAGAACAAAGTAGAGCGCCTCGGCATTGAGGCTGCGCGTCCCCACCGGGTAACACACCGCCGTCTCACCCGCGAATAGTACTGCGAATGTTCATGCCGGTAACCAAAGTTTTCCTTATCCTGACCCTCAGGTAGTAGGAATAGTGGGAGTTCGAGAATGACATGAGTGGTGGTATAAGTAGTGGTGAGAGGAGCAATACTGCACGACTATAAGCATTCGGTTCGATTGGGTAGAGCATAGACACCGAGATAGTGCTGTTCTCATTCGCTCTCGCTGGCGGCTTTCGGCAAAATCACAGTGAAAGTCGTTCCTTTACCAGGGATCGACGACACTGTGATTTCACCTTCGTGTAAATCCACGATGCGTTTAGCTAAAGTCAACCCCAAACCATTGCCAGAAGTTTGCCGAGATGTATCAGCTTGATAAAACTTCTCGTAAATGCGTGCTTGTGCCTGGAAATCGATTCCCAAACCGTTGTCGGCCACCTGTACCTGCACCTGATTTGGATGGTCCCGCAATAACAGTCTGATCCGCCCATTCTTATCCACAAATTTGATGGCGTTGCCGAACAAGTTCTGCCACACCTGCCCCAACAACTCTTGATTTCCATTGAACACGACCGCATCCAAGTCAATATCCAAATCAATATTTTTGCCAGTCCAATCGCGTTCAAACATCAACACCGTGTCGCGCAGTTGCTCATCCAAATCAAAAGGAGCGCGAGAAACACTAATTTCTTGATTCTCCAAACGATTCAGCCACAAAATATTTCCGGTCAAAGAAGACAATCGACCGGTATTGAATAAAATGCGCTGCGTATATTCCAAGCGCAGGCTCTCAGATAAATTCGGACGTTGCAGCAAAGTAGCGTAACCCTCAATGGCAGCCAGGGGAGTCTTGAATTCGTGTGAAACATTCTCGATAAAATCGCTTCGCAACAACTCATTGCTGGCTAACTCCTGCACCATGACATTGAAGCTGCGCACCATGTCCTGTATCTCACGTGATTTGAGTCGCTCCTCAGATAAATGCACCGTAAAATTACCTTTCGCAACCTGATTCATAGCGTGACGCAAATGCCGCAACGGGCGTATTGGGGCCAACATTAAAACGTGAGCCAACAAAGTGCCAATCACAATTGAACAAATAGCGAATGAAACGATTTCTACCCATCCGCCAACATCTTGTAAAAACCCAGTTCCACGCCATAAAACTAGTAGGGCCACCGAGATGAACATGGTTAGTGACAACACTAGAAACACTAGTGCTGACAACATAAAAATCAGGGCATAACGATGAACTTTGTGTTTATTGGGACGCGAAAAATGACTCATTTTGGTACCACTTTATAGCCCAAACCACGCACAGTGATGATTTCAAAATCCGGGTTTTCTCGAAAAGCTTTCCGCAAACGGCTCATGTGTACATCCAAAGTGTGCGTGTCAGACTGTTTCTCCTCAACTCCCCAAATGTCTGCCATGATTTGTCGACGAGTAAATACGCGTCCCGGAGAAGCTGCTAGCTTGAATAACAGTTGAAACTCTTTTTGGGTCAACTGAACTTGTCGAATTTGCTGAAATCCATCGCTTTGTGTTTCGCCGTTTGTGCTAGACCAACTAACTGTGAGGGTGTCGTAATCGATTTGCGTGCCACCAAGGCGAATTCGGTGTTGCAAAAAAGCTTGCGAGCGGCGCAATAGGGCTTGAACTCGCCAAATCATTTCATGTAAGTCAACCGGTTTGACCATGTAGTCGTCGATGCCGCTGCGAAAACCGCGAAACTTATCGGCAGCACTGGCTTTAGCAGTGATAATCAAAATGGGTAGTGTGTAACCCAAGCTGCGAATTCGCTGGGTTAAATCAAACCCATCTATTCCAGGCATCATCACGTCAGTAATCAACAAATCAACCGGATGCGTATTCAACCTCTGCAGGGCAAGTGCACCGTTGTGAGCACTGAGCGTGTGGTATCCCTCAGCTTGAAGTATTTGGCAAAACAAGTCCAACAATTCGGCGTCATCTTCGACAACTAGGATGTGAGCCACTGCTACCTCTGCTATCTTCCGTACTCTTTGGGAATCCTGTCACCCTTTGGGAAGCCATCGCTTTTCCTCTAGAAAATAGCGTATCCTGGCGGCGTCATGTTCCAGGTACTTGTGAATGCGTGGTCTTTCCCCAGCAAACCGGCAGGCGAATCGAGTCGTCGAGATGAATTATCTGGACGAAACCATCGTAATCACGCCTTTCAGTGTAAGCAGCCAAAAAGGTGATTTTGGGCTCGGTTTGCTTATTTGAGGTGCAGTTGAGGTGGATTTGAGTTTCATTTGAGCCAGCAAACATAGACTGATAGCAGTACAGCGTTACGAGTAGTCGAGTCTGCAACAAGTACGAAACGGGAGCTAACTAAAACCCAGAGTAACTCCACCACAAGTACAAAGTTCGCCGGCAGAGCTCGATCTGCCACAAATAGACAAATAGAGGGTCACTAGATGCTGAAAATATTCAAATATTTACGCAAACAAGAGTGGATGTTTGTCGCATTTGCGCTCGTGTTCATTGTGGTGCAGGTATTCTTTGACCTCAAATTGCCCGATTACATGGCCGAAGTAACCGCTTTGGTGCAAACTGAAGGGGCTGCCCTAACAGATATTTTGACTGAAGGCGCAAAAATGTTGGGGTGTGCATTAGGGTCACTAGTCGCAACAGTGTTTACCGGATTTTTTATCGCCCGAATCTCGGCCTCTTTGTCTTGGACTTTACGTCGCCACATTTTCTACAAGACGATGTCATTTTCGATGACAGAAATGCAGTCATTTTCTACCGCATCTCTGATTACACGCTCCACGAATGACATCACGCAAGTGCAATTCTTCATTGTGATGGGCTTGCAGGCCATAATAAAATCTCCAATCACCGCAATTTGGGCGGTCGTTAAAATTTCCGATAAAGCTTGGCAGTGGAGTGCCGTAACGGCAGGAGCTGTGGTGATCCTGCTGGTGATGCTAACTATTTTGATCAGTTTGGCAATCCCTAAGTTCAGGCGCATCCAGGCTTTGACTGATGACTTGAATCGGGTGACTCGTGAACACTTGACGGGATTGCGGGTAGTTCGAGCCTATAACGCTGAGAAGTTTGAGGAAGCCAAGTTTGAGGAAGCCAATCGCAACCTGACCCGCAACAATTTATTCGCCAATAACGTGATGGCGTTCATGATGCCGGGAATGACGCTGATCATGTCTGGGTTGACGTTGGCAATTTACTGGGTAGGCACATATCTGATTGATGCTGCACAAATGACTGACAAAGTAGATGTCTTCTCTAACATGGTCGTATTTTCATCTTACGCAATACAGGTGGTGATGGCGTTCATGATGCTGACCGTTAGTTTTGTGCTATTTCCGCGTGCCTCGGTGGCTGCTCGACGGATCAACGAAGTGCTAGAAACTGAGCCGACAATTAAAGATGGTCAGGTGGACGATTCGGAATTATTCGAACAGGGAGAAATCGAATTTCGCCACGTGTCTTTTACCTATCCGAACGCGAAAGAGCCGGTCCTATACGATATTTCATTCACGGCCAGTCGCGGTCAAACTGTGGCTCTCATTGGGGCCACGGGTTCGGGGAAGAGCTCGATTTTGAATTTGATTCCCCGCTTCTACGATGCCACCGAGGGCGAAATTTTGGTGAACGGGGTGAATGTCAAAGACTACAAATTGGCTTCCTTGCGTAACAAAATTGGTTACGTACCGCAAAAATCAGTGTTGTTCAAAGGCACAGTGGCTACGAATGTGGCCTTTGGGGAAAACGGTAAGAGCGAACCTGACGCAGACTGGCTGCAAGAATCCCTAGAAATTGCTCAAGCCAGCGAATTTGTAGAACAAATGGAGGGGGGGATTGATGCAGAAATTGTCCAAATGGGCACGAATGTTTCAGGCGGGCAAAAGCAGCGTCTCTCCATTGCCAGAGCTATTTGTCGCCGTCCCGAGATTTACCTGTTTGACGATTCGTTTTCGGCTCTGGATTTCAAAACCGACAAATTGGTGCGCACGGCTTTGCGTAAGGAAACTGCTGGAACAACGACCTTAGTGGTGGGGCAAAGAATTGGCACAGTGATGGATGCTGACAAGATTATCGTCTTAGACGAGGGACGCATTGTGGGACAGGGCACTCACACCCAATTGCTGCAGACCTGTCAGGTGTACCAGGAAATTGCTCAGTCCCAGTTAACCGAAGAGGAGTTGGCCAATGCCCACAACTAAACACTCTGGAGGCGATTATTCAAGTGCTGGCGCGCCAGCTCGGCCAGGACGAGGCGTGATGGGGCGTGGACATGGACCGGCCATGGGTGGAGAAAAAGCGGAGAATTTTGGCCAGGCAATGCGCAAATTGGTGCGTTATTGTTCCCGCTGGAAGATAGCGATTTTGGTGGCAGTTGGCTTTGGGCTAGCTGGCGCGTGTTTGAATATTGCTGGACCATCCCAGTTGCAGCGGATCACGGATTTAGTCACTGAAGGTATAGTTACGGGAATAGATATTTCCGCAGTCACCAGTATCTGTATTCTATTAGTTTGCTTATATTTAGCTGGCTATTTGCTGAATATTTCACAAGGATTGATTATGTCGACAGTGACGCAGCTGGTTTCCAAATCACTGCGCACGGATATCAACAAAAAAATCAATCGTGTACCACTGCGCTATTTCGATTCGACGACCACGGGCAACGTGTTGTCGCGCGTCACTAACGACATTGACACGGTTAGCCAAACGTTGAACCAGAGCCTGGGCACAACCGTGACAGCGGTGACGACTTTCTTTGGTGCCATGGTCATGATGTTTTGGACAAACTGGATTGTGGCTATCACCGCAGTTCTATCCACCGTACTCGGATTCCTGGTTTGTTTGGCCATTATTGCCAAATCGCAAAAATACTTCATGCTGCAACAGCAAGAACTCGGCCGCTTGAACGGGCACATCGAAGAAACTTATTCGGGTCAATCGGTCATCAAAGCCTATAACGCAGAAGGCCAGGCTCGACGCACTTTTCGGGAAATGAACCAGGTTTTATACGAGTGCGCCTGGAAGTCCCAATTCATGTCTGGATTGATGCAGCCCCTGATGATGTTCGTGGGCAATTTTGGTTACGTTGTAGTATGCGTGGTTGGCGCGGCTTTAGCGCTCAACGACAAAATTAGTTTTGGCGTAATCGTGGCCTTCATGGTGTACATTCGCCAATTTACGCAGCCATTGTCGCAGTTGGCGATGACCACGACGACTTTTCAGTCCACGGCGGCAGCCTCCGAACGCGTTTTTGAGTTCTTGGATGAACCCGAATTAGAGGATGAGTCAGCCAAAGAAGCCAAGTTGGGCGATGTGCGCGGCGAAGTGGAATTTAGCCACATCGAATTTGGCTACACTCCAGAGCGAACAATCATCAAAGACTTTTCGGTAGTGGCAAGAGTTGGACAAAAAGTGGCAATTGTAGGGCCAACAGGGGCTGGAAAAACCACGATGGTGAACCTGCTGATGCGCTTCTATGAGGTCGATGCGGGCGAAATTTTGATCGATGGCATACCCACTAAATCGGTGCCCCGTGAGAATGTGCACGACCAATTCTGTATGGTGCTACAAGACACATGGCTATTCGAGGGTACAGTGCGCGAAAATATTGCCTACTCTAAGCCAGAGGTAACGGATGAACAGATCATCCAAGCCTGTAAATCTGTGGGCTTGCACCACTTTATCCAGACCTTGCCTGACGGATACGACACGGTATTGGGGCAAAATGTGGATTTGTCGGCTGGACAAAAACAGTTGATGACCATTGCTCGGGCAATTGTTAAAGATGCGCCAATGTTGATTTTGGATGAGGCAACTAGTTCGGTTGATAC
>CBCPNB010000064.1:0-8476 GCA_965120455.1 uncultured Actinomycetaceae bacterium
CCAATTCTAACCAACTCTAGCTCTATGCTGACTTACATAAACTCCACCTCAACCCATGCCAATTCGTTCAATTCATCTCAGTTTGCCCAAGCTCATCCAGCCCTGCTTCAAGTCAACATAAACTCGCCTCAACTCCACAAAGTATTTGACATTCGTGGGGTTCTCTCTACCAAAAACTCCAACAACCTGATTGCACCAGTTTTAAAGAGAGGCTCATTTCGATTCCCACACTTAGGTGAGTGTATACAAGCCGGGCATCCAGCCAAGCACGCACAACCTTGAACGGTTTGCAAAGTTCGTTGCAGCCACTCACCTGCCCGCCTAAAACCCGTCTGAGTAAAACCTGCTCCACCTCGATAAGCATCGTGAATGAACACGGTCGGAGCCCCAGTTTGTGGATGTGCGCTCACAGACAAACCGCCCAGATCCCACCGGTCACAAGTTGCCAACAAGGGCAACACCCCAATCAATGCATGTTCAACCGCATGCAAAGTCCCCAGCAAATCACTATCTGCCACACCTAAAGCAGCGTGTCCCAACGAAGTCAACTCAAACCACACAGCAGTTGTCACCAATTTGCGCACCGGTAAATCCAACGAATAATTCGCCACCCACTCGGCGTCAGGTATCTGCCACAAATCGTAATCAGTCACTCGACTAGCAACTTGAACAGGGCCAAAATGCCAAGACATGCATCCATCCGCAGACTGCCGCTGTTCTTCCTCGTCCAGAATCTCCACCTGAGTGCTCTGTCCTGCCCGAGTTCGTAACAGAGTATGCACCCGCTCTACTAAAACCAAACGCTGCTCCGGAACAAAACTCTGCGAAAAATCTCCCGAAAAACCCAATCCAAAGCCTTGCCCAAAACCCGGTCCAAGGTTCCACCCAAGTTCCCACCCAGAATCTTGCACCAACTCCAGCACTCGATAAGTTTGCCCCTGATGCAAATAAATCGCATTTGGAAAAACTTCCAGATCTGCCCTCTCTCTAGCAATCGTTCCTACAATCGCACCAGAGGATTGCTCAACAATTTGCACCTGCCCGCCTCCACCGCGCAAATCAGTCAACCGATGCGGATCCACAGCTAAACCCACATTCCAATACCAGTCCTCTGCCCGAACTCGCAGATAGCCCCCCTCCACCAGTTTTTGCAAAAACCGCTCATCCGGCAAATCAAAAATAGCCATATCATCCACAGTCAAGGGAAACTCTGCCGCCGCTGCACACAGATGGGGAAACAAAACCCACGGATTTTTGGGTTCAAATACCTGCGACTCCACCAAACCAAATAACTCATCGCAGTGAGCAGCAAAATAAGCATCCAGCGGATCATTCGACGCAATAAACACACTCACACCCGGATTTTGTCCCCGACCACAGCGACCAAACTGCTGCCACAAAGACGCCTTCGATCCCGGCCACCCCAAAGTCACCGTTGCATCCAGCCCCGCAATGTCAATTCCTAACTCCAAAGCATTGGTAGTCACCAACCCGCTGATCTCTCCGGAATGCAAAGCACGCTCCAACGCCCGGCGCTCCTCAGGCAAATAACCGCCTCGATACGCCAAAACCTCAGCCCCCGACTTACCAGATAAAGCTAGCCGATCCCGAACCTGCATTGAGACCGACTCGGTGGCGGAACGGGAGCGCACAAAAGTCAAAACTCGCGCACCGCACTCCACCAAACCAGCCATCAGCATGGCGGCCTCCACAGCCGCTGACACTCTCGCCTGGCCAGAACCAGAAGGTGAATCCACATAATCGCCGTATGAATCCCCAGCTACTGCTTTCTGCGTATCCACTTGCGGCTGCCAGATCACTACGTGGCGGCCAGGAAAACCAGACCCGTCGCACTCAACAACCACTGCATCTTGTCTACCAGTCATTTTTTCGGCAACCTCCAGTGGATTTTGGACGGTTGCCGACAGCATAATCACCTGGGGCCTAGCTCCCAAACGAGCACAAACCCGCAATAGTCTACGCAAAACTAGTGCCAAATGGGCTCCTGGCACTCCCCGCCAATAGTGCATTTCGTCAACTACCACATAGCGCAAAGCTCGCAAAAACCTGGCCCAACGCTGGTGTCCAGCCAAAATCACATGATGCACATAATCTGGATTAGTCAACAAAATTTGGCTAAAAGAACGCGCCCAATCTTTGGCCTCTGGGCTGGCATCCCCATCAACTACGGCTACCGGCACATCAAATGGCAGTGCGGCAGCCAATTTTTGGATCTGTTGAAATTGGTCTGCTACCAGGGCTTTAGTAGGAGCCATATACAAAGTAGTTGGAATAAATAAACTCGAAAACGCACCACTTTGAGTCGCTAGAGGCGTTTTTGCCCCGACTCTTGTACCACCACCACCAGGTTCCAAGCTGGCGATAGCAGTGAGTGCACTAATCCAAGCAACTAGCGATTTACCAGAACCCGTTCCGGTTGACAAGAACACGTCGTGTCCAGCATGCAGGGCCTCCAAAGCTTCCCCCTGGTGAGACCACAATTTCCAATCGGCCACAGCTGATACAGATGCATCCGTAGACGTTCCTAAAGACAAATCTCCAGCTACACCTGTAACCCTATCTCGAGCTAGCCCCACATTATCTTCCCCTACTTTCTCTCTATTCTGCTCGTGAACTCGGGTGACAGCGGCTTTTACTCTTGGATCCACAAAAGTTGGCCAATCGCAAAATGTAGGTTTTCTAGGAGGCAGATAGCGCAAATCGACCAACTGGTCTGCATCGCGGGCGCGGCTACGTAAAAAATCCAAGAGTTGTCCGCTAAAGTCAGTGGAGTTCACGCGCTTATCCTGGCACGTGAACGCAAAACGAGTATGCAGGCGCGCCAACTAGTTGCTTGAAGGAGAAAACATTGCGGATCGCCGCAAATTCGGCGGTACAAGGAAACCACACTGCTAACAGTAGTAGCACTGTGGTTTTACGCAATTGCTCTAACTCAAGTGGAGCTAACTCGAATAAAACTAATTCGAATCGATTCAACTCAAACGGATTCATTCATCGTCTGAAATCGCGTTTAGTGTACGCGCTGATTGCATGCACATATTTAGTGGCATTGATTGTGGTTGGTTTGCACACGCAATTGGGGCAGATAATTGACACGACTGCTATGATTGCGGTTAGTCAATTTGAGTTTACTTTTCTCCAAGCAGTATCCCAGAGCGCTTCGCTTTCCCTGTTGGCTGTATTGGCGACAATTGTCGCGGCAGTGGCAATGCTGCGGCGACGTTTTTCTTTGGCAGTTCGCGCAGTTTTGATTGTCGTGGCTGCAAATGCGACTTGCCAGATTTTGAAGTTATTGTTGGAACGCCCGTATTTGGGTGTGGGCTATGATTTGGACAATTCCTTTCCCTCGGGGCACGCAACTTTTTCCGCGAGTCTCGGCATTGCTTTTATAGTGGTTGCTCCTGCTGGGTTTCGCACAATTGCAGCAGTATTTTCGTGGCTGTGGATTATGGTTATGGGATTTAGTGTGATTCAGCAAGGCTGGCATCGTCCGGCAGATGTTTTAGGCGCTATCTGTATTTGCGTATTTTGGGGATTGCTGTTAGCGCCACAAGAAAATCGAGTTCGCCAGTTTCCGGGTTTGAGAAGATTTTTGTTCTCTGCAGCGGCCTGGATTTTTGTCTCCAGTTTGGTGATTTTGCTGATTGTCTTGGCTTTTAATACTGTTGAGTTGCTCTCGATGCACAATCAAGTGGAACTAGTTGCTTTCGCGCAAATAGTTGTCGGCAAGTTAATCGGGCTATCGGCTCTATTGTTGATTTTGGGAACTAGTGGACTCGGATGCGCGGTGATCGATCTCTTATGTTTTCCAGCCCGAAAGCGGTCAACTCGCGCTCGCTAACAAACTGATCAATCTGAATCTGAGTAGAACAACGTAAAATCATAAAAGCCAAGCGGCAAAGAGGCAGAACCCGATGAGAGGAAAAGCCCCTTCCCATCGGACAGGGAATATAAATCCACAGAATTACAGAATCCGAACCCTTAGCAGTTTTATGCCAAGCGAACTAGACTGGGGGCATGGCTGAGTTTTTGCTGGTTTCTACTAGATCTGAAGAAGAGGCGTTGGACAATGAGTATCAAACCTATGCGCGGGCTTCCGGTTTAGAGCAATCCAATCTGGATTTGGCCGAGTTTGATCTGGTGGGCTTGCCGCCGATTGACTTGGATAGGTATGCGGGGGTATTCGTGGCGGGTTCCCCGTATGGCAACGCGAAGCGCTCTGGACACTTGTCGCAAACACAGCGACGCATTAACAACGATTTGGACGCCTTATTCAAACAGGTTTTAGAGTCGGATACGCCCTTGTTGGCAACCGGCAGCGCGATGACTGTTTTGGCGAATGTATTGGGTGGGCAAACCACGTCGGAATACTCTGAGTTGGCCGAGATCGTCGACGTACAGTTGACCCGAGAGGGAATGGCTGATCCTTTATTTTCTGGCTTGCCGGAAGCGTTCCCGGCCTATGAGGGGCATGTGTTGTCTTGCGATGAGTTGCCCACTGGATCTATCCGGTTAGCTTTGTCCACAAATTGTCCGATTCAGGCATTTCGCCACGGTGAGAATATTTATGCCACTCAATTCAATCCTGAGTTGGATGCTCAAGCAATTCGCAGGCAGCTCAATGCCTATGCGGATGCCGGGTATTTTGGAGTTGGGGATCCTGATTCTCTGGTTTTCACTGGCCGTCACACTAGCGGTGACCATGTTTCAGCCAAGATTTTGCGCAATTTTGTTGCTAAATTCAGCTAGGCCTACTCCAATGAGAATTTCATTCAGCTGCTACACGGTTATATTTTGGTAAATTTCAGGAAGAGTATATGGAGAAGTGAAGCATTGATTAAAAGACGTATTACTAGCTATTCAAATAATAAATGCGATTACAGTTTTGCTTGTGCTTTTAATTGCGCTTTAAGTTATCGCATTTGATCGTGATCATGACGCTAACTGTGACTGCAAATATGACTTTAGTAGCAATCCTTCCCAATTATGAATAGTCCCACCACAAATCGCGTTTTGACGGTGCCGAACGTGATTTCATTTGTTCGTCTGCTCGGATTATTGCCGTTGACAATGTGGTTAATTATCGCGGGTGAATCTGGCTGGGCACTATTATCCTTAGCTACTTTAGCAATGAGCGACTGGATTGATGGTTTTTTGGCACGAAAACTAGATCAAGTGAGTGCTTTGGGATCTCAATTAGATCCTGTAGCTGACCGTCTTTCAATTGTGCTAATTTCAGTGGCTTTGGTAATTGGCGGACAACTGCGCTGGGAAATCCCCGCAATTATTGCCGTCATGGATACCATTTGTGGATTTTCAATGTTGTTTTTATTACACAGCACCAGCATGGTTTTGGTGAGCCGGTTGGGCAAAGTGCGCACCGCTGTCCTACTGGTGGGTCTACCGCTACTTTTAGTGGCCGAAGTGGTACAAATTCGAATGATAGCAGTATTTGCGGTGGCGATAATGTGGCTAGGAGCGCTTTTACACGTTCTGGCTGAAATTGGCTATATTAAGGAGATGGTGAAAACGCGCATCGAACTAAAGGCAGCTAATAAGCTCTAAAATTGAAAACCTATTCTGTGATTGTTGTGGTATCCATTATTTTGCAATCTTCACTGAAAGCCACTAAGTCATCTGTGTAGGCTTGCGCAGCAGCAATTCCCTCGTCTGTTATTCCCGTAAATGAATCACCCAAAATTACAGTTAAGGAATTGCTTTGGGTTTCATTCAAAATGATGCTAACACCCGTTTCTTCGACTTCAGCGCCTGTCAGGTACATGGCTAGTGTATAGGCGTCATCTACTCCGTTTGGCCCGGCTTCAATTTGGATGGTTCCGCGATAGCTGCTCGGGGAGTTGTCCACTCCAGCCAAGGTGTATCCCAGTGATTCCAGGGTTTCACCCACCGAAGTGGCTAACCCAGCGGTGGAGGTTCCGTTTAGCACCGTGACTTGTACTCCCTCGGGACTAGTCATTTTGGTTCCCTCTACTGGACAGGGAGTATCTCCAGCTTCCGCGTACGAGGGCAATACCTTGAAGCCCGTGTACTGCCACGGAATGACGGAGCAGACTATTCCCGCTATGAGACAAACCACCATTCCGGTAATGACGACGCTAAAGACTCTGGATTGTCGCCGCGCACTAATCGCTCGGTACCGTTTGCGACCTTTGGTGGATTTTTTGGCTTGTTGAACCGCAATCTGTTGAATTTGTGAAGTTACGGTTGACATCAGTTCTCTAGCAACGGATTGAGAGAGAGGCTGCTGTGAGCCCGATGTTTTGGCTGCAACACCCACATTTGCTTGCTTAGTAGGTGGGGCAGACGGTCGCATGGAACCAGCTGGATGAGAACTAGCTGGCTGCCGGACTTGTCTGCTTCCACCGGCCGGTCCTGGCGTTTGTTTGACTTGTGGGCGCACACCGGTTGTCTGCATCTTTTTATTTACTGAAGCAGCTGGTGGTGCCGGTGGAGACGCCTTCGCATCTGGACTTTTCGTCGTCTCCCCAGGAGTACGAGCTGGTCTAGTTGGTTTGGCTCCTGCCGGGGCTTTTACCGTCTGAGAACGCAACTTGGCCGAAGCATTAGCTTGCCCAGAGGGACGGACACTCTTCCGATTTGGCTTAGCTGTTGGACGAGCGGCTGTCCCGACTGAACTTGCTGTGGCGCCATTTTTGTTGCTGTTCATATTCGGCGCAGACGGCAACGCGGTTTCTGGCGAAGACGCAGACTTTTTCGCCTCAACGGGTTTGCGCACAGGCTTCCTGGAATTTGGCTGCCCAGGAGGCGAAGGGATTCGTGTCACGGGACCAACCTTGCCTTGGGGGATTTGGCGACCGCTGAGCGACGCCAACTGTGTTGTACCAGGATAACGCAATCACCGGATTTAGACGACAACGGAGAGGAAGTTACGCGTCTGTAAGCCAAATTTTCTCTCTGAGCAAAGGTGCAGAATTCATGTACAAATTTGCAGTCAGCCAAGTCTAGTCCTTGGCGCAAAACCATATCTTTGGTGGGAGTTACCCAAAGGTCCTAATTTACTGTTCTCCCACATGGTAATTTCGAGGGTATGACTGCAGGGTGTACACGAAGCTCGTGTGCCGGAAAGCGCGGCACACAAAACGTGGAGACGTTTAACTGAATACAGGGATGGGCTGGACGTTTTTTTGGGTTTGGCGTCCACCCAGGGGTCGTCCTGAGTTCGACGTAAGCGGGACGCGGTTTTTACTGGTTTCGCCGCGCTCCTCGTCCAACTCGGGACGATTCCTTAAGTCTAGCAGCACATTCTGCCATTCGGGGTACACATTCCAAAACTGCGTGCGTAAAAACTTCTAATAACCGGACATATGCGTAGCTAGGCGTACGCGTGTGCATGAGCATTAGGTAATGTGAGAACACACAAGACACATAGGAACGTAGTCGTCGTCAAGTACGTGCGCAAGTATCTACAGCAAACACGCATGGACATGAACGCAGGCACCACAACAGATACACAAAACCGCGACGCTAGATACCTCTGATCATAGATGCTCAAGATAGAGCGCACCTAACCAAATTCTGGGTAAACGTGCATTGCGACTAGATATTTGAGAATATATGTGCAGCATTTGCTTTGGATGCAACCACAAGTTGGATCAAGGCCTATGACGACAACGATCAAGGTAATTGCCGCCGCTGAGGCGGTGACCGGAAATGGATGGACAAAATGACGGAAAACTCACTGACTCTTCGCTCCGGTATCGAGTTACCCTCGGTGGGTTTTGGTACGTGGAGACTAAGCGACCAGGAATCTTCCCAAGCGGTGGCTACCGCGATTGACACGGGATATCGTTTGATTGACAGTGCGCAGCGCTACCACAATGAGTTCGGAGTTGGTCTGGGCCTGAAATGGGGGTCCGTGCGCCGCGATAAAATCATGGTCACCTCAAAGGTGCGCGGCGGCGACCAGGGGTACGAGAATACTTTGCGTTCTTTCATGGCCTCGCGACGCAACTTGGGCGTGGATTATGTGGATATTTTTTACATTCACTGGCCTCGACCCGACCTGGACGAGTACGTCAACACCTTTAAAGCTATGCAAAAATTGCGCGACGACGGCTATATTCGCGTGCTCGGAGTGTGTAATTTTGAGATTGACCACTTGGAACGTTTAGCCAATGAGACCGGTGAGCTACCGGAGGTAAATCAGATCGAATTGCACTTGGGTTGGCCTCAGTACGAGTTAGCTGCAGCTTGTCAAAAACTGGGAGTAGCTGTGCAATCCTGGGGTTCTTTGGGACGCGGCAAAGGTTTGATGGAAGATCCACTCGTTCAACAGGTAGCCACAAAACACAATGCAACTCCCGCGCAAGTGGCACTAGCCTGGGTCAGGCAGCGCGGCATTGCGTCGCTATCCAAATCCAGCAGCACCAAACGAATCGTCGAAAATTTCCAGTCCCTGAATGTTATTTTGACA
>CBCPNB010000065.1:0-28962 GCA_965120455.1 uncultured Actinomycetaceae bacterium
GTTTGGCACATTCTTGGATTACGGCAGATAGATGGATAAGAAGCCCGCAGCTTACGGATTACAGCAAATGAAATAAGCAGATAAGCCATGGACTACCCCAAAATAAGCTCAAGTTCTGAGTCACCAAACGGATAATGGGTTTGGTGACACCCCAAATAAGTGGATGAAACAGGCTAAGACCAAGACAAAACGAACCACGACAGAGCGGGGCGCCCAACTAGACGCCCCTGATGAACAAAGTACGCAAGGCCGACAAGTACATCCGTGCCAACACTCACACACTCTCTTTGCTCCATTCGACCGGAAGAGCGGTCAAAACTTACCTAGTAGAGTGCGAAATGTAAACCCCGTGAGTACAGCCCCCGTGATACCCATGCTCATACACCAAATTGCAAGTTTTCCGCAGCACATTTAGGAAATTGCTAGAAAATAACCATACAATCTACAGCTAGATGTAAGAATCTGAAAATCACGGAACTTGGTGTGTCCACTCCCAAGTAGAGTACTTTTCAACAGAGCGCTGACGCGCTGCCTCCAGGTCAGCTGCAGTAATTTCACCAGGCTGAGCATTGTACTTTTCCGCAAAATGCTGCAAGAACACTTCAATGATTTCTTCTCGCTTCATGCCAGTTTGACTGCGCATCGGATCCACACGCTTCACCGCAGAACGCAACCCCTTGTCGCGAATCTTCTCTTTGCCAATCCGCAGGCATTCCATCATTTTGTTCGCATCTATGTCGTAGGCCATGGTCACGTGGTGCACCATGTAACCGTTAGCAAAGCGTTTTTGAGCCGCGCCGCCAATTTTGCCCTGCTCAGAAGCGATGTCATTGAGTGGCACGTACTTAGCTTTTACACCCACTTTAGCCAAAGCTTCCAGCACCCACTGATCCAAAAATTCGTAGGAATCTTTGAAACTCATTCCATCCACTAGTGCAGTTGGCACCACCAGCGAGTAAGTGATGCAATTTCCCGCTTCCATGAACATGACTCCACCACCAGAAGGACGCCGCGATACGGTGATCCCGTATTTGTCAACTCCCTCCTGATTAATTTCATTCTCGTAAGACTGGAATGAACCCATCACAATTTGAGGACTATCCCACTCCCAGATGCGCAAGAAAGGCTTACGCCTCTTAGCAGCTACTTCCTCCGTGAGAGTCTCGTCCATCGCCACATTTAGCATGGGAGAAACCACTGGACCGTGAATTACTTCTAGATCCAGATCCTCCCAGGCCAGAGCCAGCCCCAAGGCGCGACGAATTGCGGCAGCAATCCCCTGTGGGGTAATGCCAAATAATTCGTCATTTGGCAACAAACAATCGCGGACTCTATCGGCAATTTCTACTGAGCTAGTTTTCTCCGGTAAACCCTGTAGGGCTGCTTGGATTCGGAGAATTACATCATCAGGTTCAGCAAAAAAATCACCCGAAATGACAACCTGTTCGAGGAAGCCATCGGCAACTTCCACGTCCGCGACCACCAATTTCCCGTTTGGTACTTTGTACTCTCCATGCATAACAGTATTCTGGGTCGAATTGGCGGCGAACGTCAAAGCCATTCAAGAATATGGAGCAGTAGACTTTACACTTGTTCACACTAAGGTAGACGTGTTGAGAAGAAGGCAGGAAAATGGCTCGTAAACTGCGTTCCGCCACCTCGACTGCAGGACGGAATATGGCTGGAGCTCGCTCACTGTGGCGAGCAACTGGAATGGATGACGACGATTTTGGCAAACCAATCATCGCGGTTGTGAATTCTTTCACTGAATTTGTTCCTGGTCACGTGCATTTGCGAAACCTAGGGAAATTAGTATCCGATTCCATTGTGAAAGCTGGCGGAGTCGCCAAAGAATTCAACACGATTGCCGTGGACGACGGGATTGCCATGGGACACGGCGGCATGTTGTATTCGCTGCCCTCTCGCGAACTAATCGCTGACTCAGTCGAATACATGGTGAACGCTCACTGCGCGGACGCCATGGTGTGTATTTCCAACTGCGACAAAATCACCCCCGGCATGCTCATTGCCGCCATGCGTTTAGACATTCCCACAGTGTTCGTCTCCGGCGGCCCGATGGAGGCTGGCAAAAATATTCCCAAAGATGCCATCATCGGGGATTCACAGTGGGGGCACGGCAACCTGATCACAGTAATGAATGCAACTGCTGACGACGCGGTTGACAATCAAGAATTGTCGTTGATTGAAAAGTTAGCTTGTCCCACTTGCGGCTCGTGTTCGGGCATGTTTACCGCTAACTCGATGAATTGTTTGACCGAGGCTTTGGGGTTGTCACTTCCTGGAAATGGGTCGACGCTAGCCACCCATGCAGCGCGAAAAAATCTGTTTGTCCGCGCTGGAGAAATCATCGTGGATTTGTGCCAGCGCTACTACGAACAAGAAGACGGTTCAGTGAGCGCCCGGGGCATCGCCACTAAGGACGCCTTCTGGAATGCGATGAGCTTAGATATGGCCATGGGCGGCTCCTCCAACACGGTGCTACACATTTTGGCGGTAGCTCGCGAAGCGGGAGTTGATTTCACTTTGGATGACATTGGTTATTTGGGTGAGAACGTGCCCTGTATCTCCAAGGTGGCGCCAAATCACAACGACTACCACATGGAAGATGTCCATCGAGCTGGCGGTGTTCCAGCTTTGCTGGGAGAATTGGATAGAGCAGATTTGCTGCGCCATAGCGTGCACTCCGTGCATTCACCCGATTTGCGCTCCTGGCTAGATGATTGGGATATTCGCGGCGGCAAAGCAACTTCGAAAGCTTTCGAGTTATTCAGTGCTGCCCCTGGCAATCTGCGCACCACTGAACCATTTGTGGTGACTAATAAATGGGCCAAACTAGACACCGATGCCGAGACTGGTTGCATTCGCGACATTGCCCACGCTTACACTAGTTCAGGCGGTTTGACTGTTTTATATGGAAATTTGGCTCCAGAGGGTGCAATCATCAAATCGGCGGGCATCGATCCAGAGCTCTTCCACTTTGAGGGCACGGCTCGAGTGATGGAATCACAAGAAGAAGCCATTGATAAGATTTTGGACAAAACAGTTCAAGCCGGTGACGTGGTAGTCATCCGCTACGAAGGCCCATCGGGCGGTCCCGGAATGCAAGAAATGCTCTACCCTACTTCTTTCATCAAGGGACGCGGTTTGGGCAAAAAATGTGCTTTGATTACCGACGGACGTTTTTCTGGTGGAACATCTGGGATTTCAATTGGCCATATTTCGCCAGAAGCCGCACTGGGGGGTCTAATTGGCCTCGTTGAAGACGGCGATAAAATCATCATCGATGTCAATCAGCGTTTACTGCATCTGGACGTGCCGGAAACAGAAATTGAGCGCCGCCGCGCAGCTCAGGAGGCTCGCCTACATCCTTGGACGCCGGTTAATCGAGACCGGCAAATATCGCCTGCACTCCAACTGTACGGAGCCACCGCGTTATCTGCCTCTCAGGGCGCGGCACGTGACGTGTCCAGAATCTTGCATTAGCCTAGATTCTCATGCAGTTGTTATCCGGTTTTCCCAAACACTATTCTTGGGGTTCACCCAGTCAAATCCCCCAATTTTTAGGACAACCTGTCACAGGACAACCGGTTGCTGAACTCTGGTTTGGAGCACATCCGCTCGGCTCTGGCACTTTGGCAGATGGCAATCGACTAGACCAGTTGATAGCCCAGTCTCCAACCGAGATTTTGGGTTACCCAACAATTTTTGCCTTCGGCCACCAGCTGCCCTACATGATGAAGCTGGTTGCTCCTGTCGCTCCTCTTTCCTTGCAAGTTCATCCCGACAAGGGAGCAGCACAGGAAGGGTTTTTATCCGAAGAGGATTTAGGGATTCCCCAAAACGATTTTTGTCGGATCTACAAGGATGCAAATCACAAGCCAGAAATGCTGTTAGCTCTCTCGAATTTCCAGGCTTTAGTTGGCTTTGCGGTACGCACACAAATTCACCAGCGGCTCCAGGGCTTGGACTGCTCGCTCGCCTCTAAGCTGTCTAGGCGGCTAACTTTGTCAGCTCGGCGAGGACTAAAATCTGTGGTCAGTTGGATTTTGGACTTCCAAGACGACCCTTCTGCCAAGGAGCTGACAAAATTCAAGCAAGCATTGTTTAAGCGTCTCAACGTCGGCGAGTCTCCCTGCCCTGATTTAGATCGGGTCATTTTGCAACTTTTTGAGGCTTATCCGACGGATCCAGGGATCCTTTTCGCCTATACCATGAATCTTTTACGGCTTTCCCCAGGCGAGGCTCTCTATATTCCACCTGGAACTGTGCACTCGTATCAAAGTGGGTTCGCCATCGAAGTAATGGCCAATTCGGACAACGTGATTCGCGCTGGCTTGACTAAAAAACACTGCAATGCTGGTGAATTGATAGAAGTAGCCAGTTTTGAGCCTCACCCACCGACCCGGATCGCCCCAGATCATCCTTATCCTGGAGTAGACCGATTTTGGGCACCCGTGGAAGATTTTGTTCTCAGCGTCTATCACCCTAGTGAGTCGGATGCTTTGCCTTTGCCCACTACTGGTCCGCGCATTTGTTTGTGCTTGGATGGGCAAAACATTCTACAAACCAAGAGTCAAATGCTGGAGCTATCCGCTGGACAAGCTGCCTTCATTACTCACAGCGAAGGCTCCGCCCTAACTTCCGGCCCAGGCCGCCTGGCCGTGTGCACAATTCCTTGACCCACCTGCGCTTGAACGTATTCACAATTGTTGGGACAAATACGCTCCAAAACTGCCTGTTTGCCACAATCTAATAGTCTGCAGCTATTTCGACAGTTTGAGCATCCAGTTGTACAGATCCGGGGCCTTTCCGTGTTGAATCGCGTGGATTTGTTGGTACAGTTCACTGCAAGTTTCGCTGCCGCCTACTTCAACTTCAAAGCCGCGTCCACCGAATTTGCCAATTGGAGTCAAAATCGCAGCCGTCCCGCAGGCAAACATTTCTACCACTGTGCCGTCTTCAACTTGGTGAACTAAATCGTCGAGATTGATCGTCTCCTCTACGACGGTGCGACCCGCATCTTTCAGCAAGCGCAAAATTGCTCCCCGCGTGCCGCCTTCTAAAATTGTTCCCGTCAAATTAGGGGTTCTAACTGTCCCGTCTTTTCTGACCACAAACAGGTTCATGCCGCCTAGTTCTTCCACATTGCGTTGGCCAGTAGCATCCAAGTAACATACCTGTTCGTAGCCATCAACGGCCGCTAAACGCTGGGGCAACAAAGATGCAGCATAATTGCCGCCCGTCTTTGCATCCCCAGTGCCACCAGGAGCCGCCCGGTGGTATTCGTCAGTCACCCAAATCGCCACCGGCTTTAATCCGCCTTTAAAGTAGGGACCAACCGGTGTGCCAATCGTGGCAAATTTGTAGTGTTCAGCTGGACGCACACCCAAGAATTCCTCGTCGGCAATCATGAATGGGCGCAAATATAGTGAAGAATTATCCGAACTAGGCACCCACCTGTCGTCGGCTCGCACTAAAGCGACTAGCGATCCTAAAAAATCTGCGGGCTCAACTTCGGGCATAGCCAAACGGTAGGCAGAGTGGTTAAACCTAGCTGCGTTGAACTGTGGGCGAAAACTCCACACCGAGCCGTCATCCCACCGGAACGCTTTGACGCCTTCAAATACTTCCTGACCGTAGTGCAACACGCAAGCGGCTGGAGACAAAGAAAACGGACCAAAAGCCTCTACTCGACGGTTGTGCCAGCCTTCTTCGACTGACCAATCCATTACCGCCATGTGATCGCCGAAGGCTTTCCCGAAATCTAGTTTTTGCAAAGCCAACGCGTGGGTCTCTGGGGAGGCAGGAGTAGGATTCAAAAACACCTCAAACCGTGCTGCCATTTCGTCAGGCGTTCCCACAGGTTGAGCAGCGATCCTCTCTAGAGTAGACTCCGCCAAGGATCCATTCGTTTTCTTACTCATGTTGAGTCCCTTCCACAAATGCACAACGCACAGACCTGCGCCTCAAGCCGCGTGTTGAGATCTACTAGAACGAACCTAGTTCTAGCCAGCGTTCCTAAATCTAGCATCCCTGGAATTAGCTTTTCACATCAGCTTGTATTTTAGAGCTACCAAAAGCTGCCAAATTTTGTCGCTTCTACAACAGCTCTAGAACTTGGTCTCCCACTTCGATAGTCGACTGTTTTACACCTTGATTTTGAGCCCGCCACTGCATCACTTTTTCAATCGCCAAGGAAACACGCTTGGCCTCAGTGGAGTAGCGCAAATGCTCCAACAACAATTGCACTGAACCGATCGCTGCAATTGGATCGGCAATGTTTTGACCAGCAATATCTGGAGCGGAACCGTGGATGGGCTCAAACATGGATGGAAAAGTATTTTCGGGATTAATATTTCCTGAAGCAGCCAAACCGATTCCACCAGTTACTGCGGCTGCCTCATCAGTAATAATGTCGCCGAATAAATTATCAGTGACAATCACGTCAAAGCGCTGCGGATCGGTCACCAAGAAAATCGTAGCCGCATCCACGTGCAGGTAGTCGCGCGTCACATCTGGAAAGTCGGCTGCTACCTTTTCAGTCACTCGCTGCCACAGCGATCCCGCGTTCACCAACACATTTGCTTTGTGCACCAGCGTGAGGTGTTGACGGCGAGTCCTGGCCAACTGGAAGGCGTAGCGTACTACTCGCTCCACCGCGAAGGCAGTGTTCACCGATACCTCGGTGGCGATCTCGTGGACTGTGCCAGGGCGAGCTACTCCACCATTTCCCACATACAAGCCCTCGGTACCTTCTCGAACTACCACGAAATCGGCGCCCTCTGGATTAGCCAGTGGCGATGCCACTCCGGGATAGTGTTTGTTGGGCCGCAAATTCACGTAGTGGTCAAAAGCAAAACGGATCTTGAGCAATAGTCCTCGCTCCAAAATGCCAGGTTGTACTCGAGGATCCCCCACTGCCCCCAACATGATGGCATCTTTTTGAGCAAGGCGCTCTAGTGTTTCCTCCGAGATGGTTTCTCCGGTTTGCAAATAGTGGTTGGCTCCCAAATCAAAATATTCCAAATCCACGTCAATGCCAGAATCACCAGTTACTTGCTTTAGAACTCGCACTGCCTGTTCAGTTACTTCAGTGCCAATCCCGTCTCCGGGAACCACCGCAATTCGCTCAGTAGTCAACTAGATTGCCTTTCCAACTGTGAGAACCACTACCACAAAACTATGAGAAGTAAAACCAAGGGGGCCAATACTTTGGCACTGACCCCCAAGAAAAAGTAGTTTTAGCGTGCCGCCTGTCCGTCTACGTAATCATCATCTTGCGTCCAACCGAATTTGGCGCGCAGATCGCGACCGGTTGCCTCAATCGGGTGTGCTTCTTCTTCGGCACGCAAAGACTTGAATTCTTGGCCACCATTGTCCTGGTCGTTGATGAAACGGCGAGCAAAAGAGCCGTCTTGGATGTCGGCCAACACGCCTTTCATTTCTTCTTTGACCTGGGCACCAATTAAACGCGGACCAGCCACATAGTCACCGTATTCAGCGGTATCCGAACAAGACCAACGCTGTTTAGTGATTCCTCCCTCGTTGATGAGGTCGACGATTTGCTTCAACTCGTGGCAAACCTCGAAGTAGGCGATTTCTGGCTGGTAGCCAGCTTCCACCAACACCTCAAACCCAGCTTGGATCAGGTGCGACACGCCACCACACAACACCGCCTGCTCACCGAATAGATCGGTTTCGGTTTCCTCAGTGAAGGTCGTCTTGATGACGCCAGCTCGAGTCGACCCGATCGCTTTGGCGTAAGACAAAGCCAGCGCCCAAGCCTGTCCCGAGGCGTCCTGCTCCACGGCCACAATTGCTGGAGTTCCTTTACCTTGCTGATAGCTCTCCCGTACTTTGTGACCCGGTCCCTTTGGAGCCACCATGCAAATGTCGTGTCCAGCTCCCGGCTTGATGTAGTCGTAGCGAATGTTGAAACCGTGGGCAAAGAAGACGGCTGCATTCGGCTGCAAATTCGGTTCAATGGTTTCCGTCCAGGCATGGCGCTGATACTGGTCAGGCAGCAAAACGACCACCACGTCTCCCTCAGCGGTGGCCCCAGCCATGTCCTTTACTTCCAGTCCCGCTGCTTCGGCTTTTTCCCAGGACGGAGAACCGGGACGCAGACCAACTACCACGTTTACACCCGAGTCCTTCAGGTTCAGCGCATGAGCGTGACCCTGCGAACCATAACCTAGAATCGCGACCTTCTTTTGCTGGATCAGCGCGAGGTCAGCGTCATTGTCGTAGAAAATTTCAGCCATCTTGGCTATTTCTCCTTGATCTGATCGGTTATCGAACGGGAGCCACGGCCAATAACCACAGCACCCGACTGGACCAGCTCTCTCACCCCATAGGGCTCCAGCGCTGCTAATAGAGCTTCGAGTTTAGCCAAAGACCCAACGCCCTCGACCACCACCGAATCCGGTTGCACGTCCACGACGTGCGCACGGAACAATTCAACCACCTGCAGAACGGACGTGCGAGTTTTTTCGTCGGCACGCACCTTCAGCAAGAGGAGACGACGCTCCACCGACTCCTCCGGTTCCATCTCCACCACTTTGATCACGTTCACCAACTTGTTCAACTGTTTCGTGACTTGTTCTAGTGGAGCGCGATCGACATCCACAATGATAGTCATCCTAGAGATATCCGACCGCTCAGTTTCACCAACTGTCAATGATTTAATGTTGAAGTTACGGCGCGCAAACAGTGCAGCCACACGCATCAACACGCCCGGCTTGTTTTCGACCAGGACGGACAAACTGTGCAGATTACTCATTATTAGTCCTCCCGGTCCCATTCTGGAGCCAACCCACGGGCATAGCGAATGTCGTCATTTGACACGCCTGCTGCCACCATTGGCCATACCATCGCATCTTTGGACACTCGAAAATCAATTAGTACGGGAGTGTCGTTAATCGAATTGGCCCACTCAATTGCTTCGTCAACTTCATCCAGGTTTTGCACTGTGCAAGCTTCCATGCCATAGGCTCTGGCCAAAGCCACAAAATCCGGCACTTGATTGGTTTCAGAATTGAGGATCGTATTCGAATAACGCTTGTTTTGGAATAAGTTCTGCCATTGCCTGACCATGCCCAAAACTGAGTTGTTGATCAAAGCCACTTTGATGGGAATGTCGTTTAGCTTGCAGGTAGCTAATTCTTGATTAGTCATCTGGAAAGAACCATCGCCATCGACACACCACACCACTTTGTCTGGATTAGCAACTTTAGCGCCCATGGCCGCAGGAATTCCAAAACCCATGGTACCTAAACCACACGAAGACACAAAGTGGCGGGGCTGTTCAAAGTTGATGAATTGGGCTGCCCACATTTGGTGTTGTCCCACCCCGGTCGTGTAAATTGCCTCTGGACCAGTTAGTTCCGACAGGCGCCTAATCACGTATTGGGGGGCTAGCTTGCCGTCTTTAGGCTCTTCGTAGCCCATCGGATATTTGTCGACTAAGCGCCGCAAATACCGCCACCAACCAGATAAGTCCTCTTGACCGTGAATTTTTTTGGCCTCAGGAATTTCCCGGATCAAGGCAGGCAATACTTTGCTCAAGTCGCCCACGATGGGAATATCCGCTAAGCGATTCTTGGAAATTTCCGCCGCGTCAATATCCACGTGCACCACGGTTGCCCGGGGAGCAAAGGTATCCAAGCGTCCAGTCACCCGGTCATCGAACCTGGTTCCCAAAGCCACAATTAGGTCTGCTCGCTGCAAGGCTCCCACTGCGGCCACGGTTCCGTGCATACCCGGCATGCCCAGGTGGCGCGGATCTGAGTCCGGGAAGGCTCCTAAAGCTGGCAACGTGGTCACAACCGGCACATCAACCATGTCCACTAATTGTTTTAGTTCAGCACTACAGCCACTGCGAATCACCCCGCCACCCACGTAGAAAACCGGTGCATTTGCCTGCACAATTGCTTTAGCTGCCGCGCGAATTTGCTTTGCCGATGGCCGACCGGGCACGCGATATCCCGGTAAATCCATTTTTGGCGGCCAGGAAAACTCCATGGTTTCAATTTGAGCAGACTTAGTGATATCCACCAACACTGCTCCAGGGCGGCCAGTGGAGGCAATGTGGAACGCCTCCGCAATCCGCGCGGGGATATCCTTTGCCTCGGCCACCAGCATCGAATGTTTGACCACCGGAATTGCCGCCCCCACAATGTCGGCCTCCTGGAAAGCGTCAGTACCGATCAGCGAATAACCAACCTGACCCGTAATCACCACAATTGGCACAGAATCCATATTCGCATCTGCCAACGAAGTCATCATATTCAGTGCCGCTGGCCCACTAGTGACGATCGCTACCCCAACTTTTCCACTGGAAATCGCATACCCTTCGGCAGCGTGTCCAGCTCCCTGTTCGTGGCGAATCAAAATATTGCGGATCTGGGTCGAATCCATTAAAGAATCAAAGCCCGGGATGATAGCTCCACCAGGCATACCAAAAGTCTCAGTCACGCCCAATGCTTCTAGCGATTTGACAATCGCATCAGCCCCGGTGATGGTTTGCGTATGACTCACTTGTCAACTCCCCGTCAAAAATTAGAGCTAATCCAACAAAAAACCCCGCGACTAACCGGCGGGGTAAAGGCGTGCGGCCCATCTTTTAGACAGTAGGAACCGCACGCCAAAGTACTACGACGATGACGTCAAGCGCGTTCCCAAAAATGTCCTTCACAGGGGCAATGCTAGAGTAAGAACAACAAAGCACCCTAGCTGTCTCACACTATGAAGAATTTTTTAGCAAATTGCGTTTAGTTGCCGAGAATGGTTGAAAATATTTTCCACACTAACTAGAATTCCCGTCCGGTAAATGTTCCAAGTGGCCAAGTGTGCCTGCGATTAGAGACCGCCTAGTACTTGTGCGATCAAAATTTTGGCTACCATGGCCACGGGATACACCATGGCATAGCCCAGAGCTACTCGCGGGTCTGAGTTGGTGCGCGCATTGGCAAAAGCTAATACAGCAGGCTGAGTTTGGGCTCCACCAAGTAACCCGGATAGACGCGTGCCCCCCATTTCGACGATCCAGCGCATTGAGGCATAAATTCCCAGAGCCACAATCGAAGTCATCACCACTCCCAGCAAAAAAATCTTCCACCACGAGCCACTGGTGAACGCCTCTGTGATTTGACCTCCCGCATTTGCGCCAGCTTGTGCCAAAAACACTAACAAACCCAACTCGGACAGTACTTGACAAGCAGAATTTGGCAAGGTGGTGACAATTGGGCCAATCCGACCAATCCGACCAAAAATCAAACCAACCAGCAAAGTACCGGCCGCTGAACCAATAGCAAAACCCGAACCTCCCGGCAACGGAATGGATAATTCACCAATAAGAATGCCCACCATCATTCCCAGACCCAGAGCCACTGGATTGATATCCGAGAGTCCTCTAGCTGAATCTCCAAAAAACTTGCGGATCTCCTTCATTCGATTCACTGGAGCCACCACCCGGACGCGATCTCCCGGCTGCAGCACCAAATTGGGGTCGGCAATCATGTCAATATCGCCGCGTCTGACCCGAGAAACTGTTGCCTGAAAAGATTTAGCCATAGTCAAATCCGACAGCTTATAGCCAGCAATCTTCGGATTAGACACAGTCATGTCTCGAGAATCTAGTTGACTGCGATCGTGGATTAGCGAAACCGAAGAGGTTCTGCCCAATTCGTCAGCCACTTGCTCAATCATTTCTTCGGCTCCGACCACGGTGATCAAATCACCCGGCCCGACAATGTCGGATAGTGTCGGGCGAAAGACCTGCTCTTCGTTTTTGCGACGCAGCCTAGAAAATGAAATATGACCGCCAACCTGGTCGGCAATTTCACCTAAAAGCGGGTGATCCTCGCGCTCAACGTAAATCGTGCGATTCACCACCGAACTCGGTTGATCAGTATCGGTCTTCCGGTAAGCAACCGCCATGGCGCTAGCAATGAGCACTCCTACTACGCCAAAAATATAGGCGATCGCATACCCCACTGTGGCAGTCCCCAAATCGCCCGAAGCCTCACTAGCAGCTGAAAGCGCTGGAGTATTCGTCACCGCCCCCGCATAGGTTCCCGCAATCAATACGGTCTCCATCCCCAAGGCTTTTCCCACTCCGTAGCCAATTCCTGCGCTCAAACAAAACACTACGAGCATCAACAAAATTGGCCCAATTGCAGACTTCAAATTGTGGAAAAACGAAGCCCCCGAATTGATACCAATTGCAAAAGCAAATAGAGCCAACCCCAGGGTGCCGATTTGGGCAGTAACCCGCAGTTCCACACCATAGGCTTGAGCCCAGGCTGACAAAATAATTGCTAGGAATAAGACGGCCGCCACACCGAGGCTAAGCCCTTTGCATTTGATGCGCCCAAAAGCCGTGCCAAAACCAATCAACAAAAACAAATATAGGACAGGTTGTTCAGCCAGAAAAACAAATACTTGCTCCAACGCCGCGACTCCAAATAGTGAACGTCCTCAAACAGCCCGCTGTCTTGGTTCAACTAAACGTGCTATCTTCAGGCTGCTAGAAAAATGGGTTCGTGTTTGTCCACCATTCTAGGCAAAAACAGTTGCTAGTCATAGTGCGTCTCATTCCCAGGAGCATCCATCGACAACGAACAAATGTGCGCAAATATTGTTTCCAGTTCTCTGCAAATTTCTGCAGCAATCTGCCCTATTTATTTGCTGTCAATCATTTAGGACTATCGACTGTTTAGAATCGACCCCCGAGCCGCGTGCTTTGTTCTGGCAAAGACATGCGTTGGGATTGGCGCTCTAAACCTTCTGCCCCACCTAGCAAGTTTTCCTGTAACTCTAGGGCTGCTGGATCCTGTCTGGCTTTACTGCTTTGTGTTACCGCATTCGCCACAGCCTTGGCAATTCGTCGATCAAACACACCGGGAATAATGTAGTTTTCCGACAATTCTTCTTTTGTGATCGTCGCAGCTAGAGCTTTAGCGCAAACCCGCAGCAAATCAGTAGTAATCTGGGACACGCGCGCATCTAACAAACCCCGGAACAAGCCGGGGAATACCAACACATTGTTGATTTGGTTCGGAAAATCAGAACGGCCAGTTGCCACAATTCGAGCATGTTTCACGGCTTGCAGGGGATCAACTTCTGGGGTGGGATTCGCCAGGGCAAACACGATCGCATCCCGATTCATTTGAGCAATGTCAGCACCCGTCAAAATATTGCCCTGGGATACGCCGATGAATACGTCCGCACCCTTGAGACCCTCTTGCAAAGTGCCCCGAAAGCCCTGGGGATTCGTCAATTCAGCCAGCTGCTGGCGATCCGGATTCGACGCATCTACATCATCGCGGTGCAGAGCGCCAGAGCGACCAAAACCCACAATGTCCTTTGCCCCTGCCGCCAACAACAGGTGAATTATCGCCGAGCCAGCTGCCCCCACACCAGACACTACAATCCGTACGTCTTCAATGCGTTTCTTGACGATCTCCAACGCGTTAGTTAGCGCTGCCAACACCACCACCGCAGTTCCATGCTGGTCGTCATGGAAAACTGGAATATCCAGCTCCTCTCGCAGTCTGCGCTCAATTTCAAAACACTTGGGCGCAGCAATGTCCTCTAAGTTGATGCCACCATACCCGGGAGCAATCGCCTTGACGATCTGGATGATCTCCTCCGTGTCCTTGGTGTCCAAACACACCGGCCAAGCATCCACCCCACCGAATTGCTTGAACAATACGGCCTTACCTTCCATCACTGGCAATGCTGCTTTCGGCCCAATATCTCCCAAACCCAACACGGCAGTTCCATCAGTCACCACCGCCACCGTGTTACCCTTGGTGGTCAACAAGTTGGCCTTCGCTGGATCCTTGTAAATTGACCGACATATTCTAGCTACTCCGGGAGTGTAAACCCGCGACAAATCATCTCGACTGCGAATTATCTGTCGGGGAATCACATCCAGTTTTCCACCCACGTGATCCATGAAAGTCTGGTCGGCTACCGACTGAACATGTACGCCATCCATTTTGTTCAAAGTTTTGCGCAACTTGCGCCGCTGCTCTGAACTTTGCAAATCGCAAGTTACGTCCACCAGCATTTGGGCACCATCTGCATAAGCGACGTCAAAGCCCTTTACCAACGCTCCAACTTTTACAACGGTCTCAACAATTGAAGAGACTTCCACACTATCTGAATCCACCTCTAACCGAAATGAGGCTGTATAAGATGGGGAGGTACGCATTACCTTTGCTCCAATTTCACTTATCGCTGCTAGACATCTTCGTCCGTAAAGACGCACTCAACGGAGGACATTGTAGTGCGCCAATAATAGGGATTCCATAAAGCAAATCACAGTATTGATAAATAGTTGGTCGGAACGTATCACAATCAGCACAAAAATATACTGTAATAGGTCGCACAAATAGCGGCGTCAACAGTGTTCCTTTACAGAATTACCCCACAGTGATTTGACGACTCACTGTGAGGTAAACAAAACGCCAGCGCCCGAGCAAACGCGCTGCCTGTTCAATGGCAATAAACTCTGCATGTGCTGCAGGACTCGCATCTTACTCACGCCGATTATGGACGCACCAGCTCACGGCTTTCACGCACAACCACAGCACCCACGGCACTTCCCCTTCGCGAGCTGCAGCCTGTGCCTCACTTAGAGCAATGCGCACCCACATTTCACCTTGTTGCGTGGCAATCCCACGTGTGTACTACACACCTTCTTCTATTCATGGCTTTAGCTCTCTTAAGAGAGTTAGGGTACTGTAGTGCGCTTGAAAGGGGTGGCAGAGCGATCCAACGCAGCAGTCTTGAAAACCACCAGGCGGGTTACCGTCTCTCGAGGGTTTGATTCCTGCCCCCTCTGCCACCATTGTATGCTCAACGCAGTTATTGTGTGTTTAAGCGAGACGTGGCTAAGCTCCAATAAGCTCAAGCACTTCTGCAAGGCCCTTCTTACCAAAACTTACTTGCTCGTTGCCCTCTGCATCTTCTATCACCAAACACGGAACACTCATAACGCTGTAACGATCCTTCATGTTCTCAAAGTGATTAATGTCGTACACATCGGCAGTTACCTTGTCGCTGTCCGCTGCTATGCGCTGACAGGCGAGCACCACCTCAGGACACATGGTGCAGGATAGCCCCACAAGCACCTTGAGCGATATAGGTTTGCTTAGGGCTGCAATAGCTGCACGATCCTCATCGGTAATAGGCTGACCTGGGCCTGCAGCGTTGTAAAGCCCCAATACAAAGCTCGTGAACTCGTGTCCTCCGGGTACGCCATGGAAGGCAAGGCCGCATGGCTTACCCTCGCGACATACCTCTACGTAAGGCAGCTGGGATGGATCATCGTAAGAGGTATTAGCGTGCTCAACCGAAAGTTTGTCAGTGTAGTCTGCCAACTCCTCCATGTAGGCAACAAGCTCACGAGACACCGCTCGATCATCGAGGTGCAGCCGAAGGGTAAGGGGTACTGCCATGCGCTCGAATACGGTATTGAGCTGCGCTATGGTATCGCTATCAAATAGCTTTGAGCCTTGCGCACTAGTTTGACTTGCAGAAGGTTCATCGGCCGCCCGTGAACGCGTAACTGGTTGCTGGGGTACGATGCCAATTTTTTCCTGAGCACTCTTAAGGTAACGTTCCATGTCGGTCGCTGCTTGTGCTGCTTGACCGGTGGCCGTTGCAACTTGCCGCAGTGTTTTGACACAAACATCTCCTGCAGCGAACAACCCATCGACTGTGGTCATTTGCTGGTCGTTGGTTACGATGTAGCCCTGTTCGTTGACCTCAGCAATGCCTTGGACGAGTTCTGTTGCAGGTGAGTAGCCAATAAATACAAACACTCCGATGTTTTCGCCGTTTGGCGCGCGATACTCTGTTTCCTCTCCCGTGAGGTGATTGCGATAACAAAGGTATCGAATCGCTGAGTCTCCCCCTACCTCAAGAAGCTCGGTGTTGTAGTAAATATCAATCTTGTCGTTATCTTTTGCAAGCTGAGCTGTGGCAGGAGCACAAGTAAAGTCGTCCTCGTACACCAAAACTGTTACATGGCTCGCGTACTTTGTGAGAAAGACGCTTTCCTCAGCTGCTGCAAAACCGCCACCTACGACAAAGACCTCACGATCGATGAAGAATTCACCGTCGCAGGTGGCGCAATATGCAACGCCATGGCCTCTAAACTCATCCTCTCCAACAAAACCTAAACGACGCGGGCTTGCACCGGTAGCTAAAAGCACGGCATAACAAGGAATTTCTCCCTTGGTAGTTTGCACATACTTAATATCACCGTCGAGTTTGAGCTGAGTTACCTCGGCAAGCATATATTCGGCACCAAATGCCTCTGCCTGACGGCGCATAGTTTCAGTTAGCTCGCTGCCGCTCGCTGAAAGCACGCCTGGGTAGTTAACCACTTCAGCAGTAATCGTAATCTGCCCACCAAAACGATCTTTTTCTACCACTAATACCCGGTAACGTGCACGGGCTAAATATAGCGCAGCAGTAAGACCTGCAGGTCCCCCGCCAATAATTACGGCATCGTATAATTTCTTTGAATCTATGTCGTGCATAAAGTGCCTCCAAAGACGGACTGCTTGCTTACAGCTGGCCAACCAAATCAAGGGAAGGCTTCAGTGTCTCAGCACCTGGCTCCCAGTTTGCGGGACATACCTGGTCGCCCTGCTCAGCAACAAATTGAGCAGCCTTGAGCAGACGCAGCAGCTCCTCGGCCTTGCGACCAATACCACCAGCATTCACTTGATACACCTGGATCTTGCCCTCAGGATCAACAATAAAAGCACCGCGCTCAGCTAAACCATCAGACTCAATCAAGACCTCAAAATCGCGGCAGAGAGCATGTGTTGGGTCGCCAATCATGGGATAGCGAACTTTGGAAATGCGCTCAGACGTCTCATGCCATGCCTTGTGCGTGAAGTGGGTGTCTGTTGAAACCGAGTACACTTCACAACCAACCTCTTGGAACTGGTCGTATAGATTTGCAAGATCCTCAAGCTCGGTAGGACATACAAAGGTGAAGTCTGCTGGATAAAAGAAGAATAGACTCCACTTGCCCAAAACATCTGCTTTGGTAATCTCCTCAATTTTGTCATTGTGATACGCCTGAACTTTAAAGTCCGCAATTTCCTTACCGATAAGCGACATATTGCTCTCCTAACATTTGTCTAACAACGTGCCAACGAAATCGCTATTGCATCTCGTTATTTTACATATTAGAGCGCACTACAGTTCAGATATAGCATATTTGAGTATGATTTTTATACTTTCTACTCAGCTAATAGTTTTATTAGATCGTAAGATCCTATTGCATCAATACTTGCTATTGGAACAAACCTGCTACGACCTGCTGTTGGAGCAGAACATATTATTGGAGTACAAGCTATGGACATAGCAGATAGTCGTAAAGCGAGTCTCCCTATTATTTTAGAGCATGAGACGACACAGCACCTGACACAACATAGGGAACTTGCTCATTGGCACGATGCCGTAGAAGTCGTAAATGTCGTAAGTGGGCACATGGTATGCCAAACTAATCAACACGCCTTTGAGCTAGGCAAAGGAGACTTGTGCTTTATTAACCGCCAACAGCTACACCGTCTTATAAGCAATGGTGAGGTAGATGGCGCGGGACGCACGCTCGTTATGGGGACCTCTCTTTTGGTACAAGCGCCTCAAATCAATGAGGCCTATGTACAGTCCGTGTTAAACGACGCTACCTTTAGCCATATTCTTTTGCCCGCACACAAAGAAGGAGCTGCACGTATTCGAGAATATATCGACGATATCGAGCTGCTCCTGCAGGAACAGCCTACAGCTTGGGAGCTTGAAGTTGTTGCTCGTTGCCATCAAATATTTCGCCAACTCTATTGCACCTTAGTCGACCAAGGGCAATCAGCTGGGATCATTGACAGCAATGTTGCCGTCATGCGTCAACTCATTTCCTACATCCGCCAGCATTTTGGTGAAGATATTCAACTAGAAGATATTGCAGCAGCAGGGGCGGTGAGTAAAAGTACGTGTACGCGTCTCTTTAAGCGCTATACCGGCCTTTCTCCTATTGCCTACTTAAACGACTACCGTTTAGAAATGAGCGCGTCGATGCTGCGCAACTCAAGCAACTCAATAGCACATATCTCACAAGCCTGCGGCTTCGCACAACAAAGTTATTTCACTCGTGTGTTCCAGCGTTCCTATCACCTGACCCCTATGGCGTATCGCAAGCAGAATGCCTCTGTTTAGGAGCCAGCTTGTTGAGAGTAGTCTGCCAGGCCGTAATACAATTGCTTGATACGCTTTGATTGCTCGAGAAGAATGGTTATGAAGAGGAGTACTTATGAACAAACAGATTCCATACCGTCTGTACTTGCGTGAAGACCAAATTCCTACACAGTGGTACAATCTGCGCGCCGACATGCAGGAGAAGCCGGAGCCCTTGCGTTTGCCCAATGGCAAAATAGCCGAGCTTGACGACATTGCTCCTGTGTTTGCACATGAACTTTGTGTCCAAGAGCTCGACGACGAAACTCCCTACTTCACTATTCCCGAAGGCGTTATGGAAATGTATCGCGTATATCGGCCAAGCCCTTTGTGCCGCGCATACAACCTTGAAAAAGCTTTAGGCACTCCCGCGCACATCTACTACAAGTTTGAAGGAAACAACACCAGTGGGTCACATAAGCTGAACTCTGCTTTAGCTCAGGCATACTACGCCTATGAGCAAGGTCTTTCTACCATCACCACTGAAACCGGTGCTGGACAATGGGGCACCGCCTTATCAGAAGCTGCAGCTCACTTTGGTCTTGAATGCGACGTGTTTATGGTGCGCACGTCTTACGAGCAAAAGCCTTTCCGCCGCTCGGTTATGCAAACCTTTGGCGCTCATGTAACGCCCAGCCCGTCCGACCAAACAGAAATTGGGCGCAAGATGCTGCAAAACAAGGCAAACCACTCCGGCTCGCTTGGCACCGCGATTTCTGAGGCGGTTGAACGTGCGCTCCGTGTACCTGAAAACAAGGGTCGTTACCAACTGGGTTCGGTATTGAACCAGGTGCTTTTGCATCAATCGATTGTTGGCCTTGAATCCTATATTGCTCTTGATGAGTTGGGCGAGTACCCAGATATTGTTATTGGTTGCGCTGGTGGAGGGTCAAACTTGGGAGGCCTTATTTCGCCATTTATGCGCGACAAGCTTTTGGGCACACACCCCAACACGCAGTTTATTGCGGTTGAACCCGCCAGTTGCCCCACACTTACTCGTGGCCGTTATGCCTACGATTTTGCCGATACTGGCCAAACCTGTCCTTTGTGCAAGATGTATACCTTGGGCAACGGCTTTATTCCAAGCCCTGATCATGCAGGTGGGCTGCGCTATCACGGCATGAGCCCTATCGTATCTAAGCTGCGCCACGATGGGATGCTCGATGCAGTAGCGGTTAAGCAAACCGAAGTATTTGCTGCAGCAGAAAAATTTGCCAAGCTAGAAACAATTCTTCCCGCTCCCGAGTCGGCTCACGCTATTAAGGTAGCCATGGATGAAGCCCAAAAGTGCGCTGAAACGGGAGAAACAAAGGTAATCCTCTTTGGTCTTACCGGAACAGGGTATTTCGATATGACGGCATATGAATTGTATAACGCTCAGAAGATGGTGGATAGTATTCCAAGTGATGAGGACCTAGAGGCCGGCTTTGCTACCATTCCTGCGGTAGATGGTATTCAAACACAAGGTGGCTTACCCGTGAACTAATCAACATACGTACGTGGTGTTTTAGCACCAGTACTATCGAGTAGGTCATAAGTACTATTTGGCGCATAGCACACTAACGGGGGGGCGCTTCCGCTTGGGGTGGGGTGAGAAGGACGTCTTTCTCACCCCACCCCAAGCGCACTACGCAACACCTTGTAGACCCGCCTGCGACGCCACGTCTCGCTCTCTCCCTGCATTTCTTCTCGCACACACCAATGAACCGCTGATAGTTTCGCGAGATACCGACGCTTGGCAGCCCGCCAGACCAAGATTTAACGACCCACTGCGAGATAAATAAATGCAGCTACTAGTGGTTACCAGCAGCTACCAAATCACACTACAGACCCAAAGTTTCGCTAATCATTTCTTTCACTTTAGCGGCATCAGCCTGTCCACGAGTAGCTCTCATCACCCCGCCAACCAAAGCGCCAATGGCTTGCAGTTTTCCAGCGCGAATCTTTTCTACCACCTCTGGATTAGCTGCGATCGCCTCATCAACTGCTTGCTGCAAAGCAGAAATATCGGAGACAACTTCCAATCCGCGCGACTTCACCACCTCTATTGGGTCGCCTTCTCCAGCTAAAACGCCTTCCAAGGTTTGGCGCGCCAACTTGTCAGTCAACTTGCCTTCATCGACTAATTGCTGCAATTGTGCCACTTGCATGGGAGAAATTGCTAGCTCCTCTAGGCTGACCCCCTGATTTTTGGCAACGCGAGATAGCTCCCCCATCCACCACTTGCGTGCCAAGGCCGGAGCACACCCAGCCTCCACTGTTTCGGCCAACAAGTCCATGGCTCCAGCAGAAACTACGTCGCGCATCTCCAAATCGGTAAACTCCCATTCGGCGCGCAGCCGTCTCCGCTTAGCGGCAGGCAATTCTGGCAAATTATCTCTGAGTTCTTCCACCCAGGAAGTATCTGGCTCCAATGGCACCAAATCGGGTTCTGGGAAATACCGGTAATCCTCGGCATCCGACTTGACTCGTCCCACCGAAGTTGAACCGTCATTTTCGTGATAGTGGCGAGTCTCCTGCACTACTGTTTTGCCTTCTAGCAGGATTTCAGCCTGGCGAGCTACCTCGTAGCGAACCGCTCGCTCGATCCCGCGAAACGAATTCACATTCTTAGTTTCAGTTCTGGTTCCCAGCTGGTCCCCAGCATTTTTGCGCAGCGACACGTTAATGTCGGCTCGAACATTCCCTCGCTCCATCCGAGCCTCGGAAACGCCCAAGGCTCGGAAAATGTCGCGCAAAGTCTGCACGTAAGCGCGCCCCACTTCCGCTACGCGCTCTCCCGCCCCCTCAATTGGTCGAGACACGATCTCTACTAATGGCACCCCGCAGCGATTGTAATCAACTAGCGAGTGATCCGCGCCATGAATTCGCCCGGTTTGTCCACCGACGTGAGTGTTTTTTCCTGCATCCTCTTCCATGTGGGCTCGCTCAATTTCAACGCGAAATATTGTGCCGTCCTCTAGCTCCACGTCCAGCCAACCATTTTGGGCAATCGGCTCGTCAGATTGCGAAATTTGATAAGCCTTGGGCAGATCTGGATAAAAGTAGTTTTTGCGGGCAAATCGACAGTACTTGGCAATGTCACAATTGAGTGCCAAACCAATTTTGATGGCGTATTCCAGCGCCTTTTCATTGGTGACCGGCAAAGCTCCAGGCAAACCAGTAGACACGGGAGTCACATAAGTATTTGGCTCAGCTCCAAAGGCATTGGGCGCACAATCGAACATTTTCGTTTCAGTGCCCAACTCAACATGCACCTCGATCCCGATCACGGGATCAAATTGCTGGGTAGCTTCCTCGTACGTCACATTCAAACTCATTTTGTTTTCTCCCATGCCAACTCAGGTCCGCTCACCCACTCAGCCACCAAATCCTCCACGATTTGCGCAACCGCATACATTTGTGCATCTTTCATCGCCGGAGCCAAAATTTGAAAACCGATCGGCATTCCCTCGCTGTCCACACCATTTGGAATTGATATGCCGGGCACGCCCGCCAAATTCGCGGGAATCGTCGCAATATCGTTGAGATACATGGACATTGGGTCCGATAAGCGCTCGCCTTTTTGGAAAGCCACCGTGGGGGCAGTCGGCGAAATTAACACGTCTACTTGATTGAACGCATTCACAAAATCGCGTTGCACCAATGTGCGCACTTTTTGCGCACTGCCATAATACGCATCGTAGTATCCTGCGGATAATACGTGCGTCCCTAAAATAATGCGGCGTTTGACTTCATCTCCGAACCCGGCTCCACGCGTTGCCGCCATAACTTGAGCAGCTGTCACATTTTGGCCCTCTGGCACGACACGCAAACCGTAGCGCATGCCATCAAAGCGCGCCAAATTCGAGGAAGCCTCCGCAGGCATAATCAGATAATAGGCTGAGAGGGCGTACTCAAAGGCTGGACACTCGACCTGTACTACTTTGGCACCTGCCGCCTCTAGGGCTTGAACTGTGTCGGCAAAAGCTGCCTGTACCTCGGCTTGATACCCCTCGCCGCTTAACTCCCGTACCACACCAACTGTAAGACCTGTGGCATTCTTGGTGCCTTTATTCGCCTGCACCGCTTCAGCTAGTCCACCGACAGTACCGGGCAGCGACGTGGAATCAAAGGGGTCATTTCCTGAAATCAATTCCTGCAACAAGGCTGCATCTGCCACTGTGCGAGCCACTGGCCCAATTTGATCCAGCGAAGAAGCCATCGCCACCAAACCATAACGAGAAACCGCTCCATAGGTGGGTTTGGCACCAACCGTTCCCGTAAAGGATGCAGGCTGGCGAATCGATCCCCCTGTGTCTGAGCCTAAAGCCAGCGGCACCATGTATGCACCCACGGCCACCGCCGAGCCTCCACCGGAACCACCGGGAATACGCCGTAGATCCCACTGATTGGCGGTTGCCCCAAAAGCAGAGTGCTCCGTGGAAGAGCCCATCGCAAACTCATCCATATTAGTTTTGCCCACAATTGGCAATTTGGCAGCCTTAATTTTGCGGATCACGGTTGCATCGTAGGGCGGCACCCAGTTCTCCAATATTTTCGAGGCACACGTAGTGGTCAGCCCCCGGGTCACAATGTTGTCTTTGACAGCGATTGGCACTCCGGCTAACGGGTGCAAAGCTTCGCCTTTTTGGCGCGCTTCGTCCACTTCTAGCGCAGTTTGCAGTGCACCAATTTCGTCGATGGCTAAAAATGCGTTAACTTGACCGTTTAGCCTGGAAATTCGCTCCAAGCAGGCTTTGGTCAACTCAACTGAGGTGATTTCACGGTTTCGCAGCATTTGGGCCAATTCAATGGCCGATTTTTTCAGCAGCTCGAGCACACTACCCCCTAGTCTTCGTCCAAAATTTGGGGTACTGAAAACATGCCGTCTTCAGCCTCGGGAGCTTGTTCTAACAATTCTTGGCGATTCAAAGTTTCCCCCACTACGTCGGTGCGCAACACGTTGGTAAGTGGCAGCGGGTGGGAGGTAGCTGGCACTTCGGGCGTAGCCACTTCGCGCACCTTGGCCACAGAGGAGGCAATCATATCCAGCTCGCCTGCGAATCGTTGAATTTCATCATCCGTGAGAGCAATTCTCGCTAGCTCAGCTAGGCGAATCACCTCTGCTACTGAAAGTGTCAACATGCCTTTGAGTCTAACCAGATTTCCTGCACTACGCCTGGTTGCCCGCTATTTTTACCGATAAACCTAGATGTTATCCGCCACATGTATGGTGAGTGCCCCACAATGTGCGCAAAAACATTACACCCAGGGATAGAAGGCTTGCACCAGTATTTCTAGTATCCGTGTTAACCAAGAGCGATTTTGCCATTCCGCAAAAGTCAAGCGACGGGCTGACTTAAGGTCGTTCTCAAAAATCTTTTCCATAGCTTTGGCAAAGTCATGGGAATCGATTTGTAAATTTAGTTCGTAATTTCCTTGCAGAGACAATCGATCTAGATTGGCGGTTCCCACAATGGAGCGAAAACTATCTGCTGTCAAAGTTTTTGCGTGAATCATGGCATTTTGGAATAACCAAATTTCTACTCCTGCTTCCAATAATCTGCCGTAGAAGGGTCGCGCCACCCAGTCTGCCAGAATGTGATTGGAGTACTCGGGAATTAGTACCTTGACGGTTACTCCCCGTCTGGATGCTGCCACTAATTCGGTTAAAATTTCGCGATCGGGCACAAAGTAGGCTGTCGTTATGTACAAGTGTTGTTTAGCGCGCTGAAATGTATCTAAATACATGCCGCGCACTGGGTAGAGCAAACGGGCGGGAGAATTGAAGGCAACCTCGATATTGCTGTGCCAAGGTTTCGACCGACTATCCGTCAACCGAGGCTGGTGGGAGAGGCGAAATTGGTTCCAAAACTCGACAAACCCACCGTAGAGTTCACGAATGGCTGGACCCTCTATCCGCACGTGAGTGTCTCGCCACTGACTGCCAAAATCATTGCCAATGTTGTATCCACCTACGTAGGAAACTTGGTTGTCACACAGTAAAAGTTTGCGATGTTCGCGCCCGGTGCGGCGCAGATTCATGAAGAATAACCCAGTACGAATTTCTGGGAAACGCCGAATATGTAAATGTGGGTTGTGTTTGAAAATTTTGAACCAGAAAGGAGTTTTTAACGAACCAAAACCATCGTAAATTACGTATACTTCCACGCCACGTTCTGCCGCCTGGTGGAGGGCTTTTTTGAAGTGTCTGCCGGTTTCGTCGCCACGCCACACATAGGTTTCAAAACAAATTTGCGACTTAGCCTGGTCGATAGACTCCAACATGTCCCGATACAGTGTTTCACCAGAAGTGTAAATGCGCACATCATTTTGATCCACGCGAATATCGCATGGCTCAGTTTTGGTAAAGTCAGGTTTGCTATCTATTTGGCGACTTTTGCGGAGTCGATCAATTCCATACACGAGACCAACAGCTCCCAAGTGAATGGCAGCACCTAGCCCCAGAAGGGCACGAATCAACTTCCGGAGGCACATACCGCTATCATATTGCAGATTGGTGGATCCATGGCGAAACTCATAGATAGCCTGGAAGATATCTGTATCGTAGTTCTATGCTAAATCACAGGAAATCACGGACAGAGAAACCACCGGGAATCACCCCGTGTTTTTCTGCCTCTACTAGGAGAAATTACCTTGAATAATACACAACCAGTCACAGTCGCCAACTCCAAACCAGAAAATGTCCTCTGGAGTAAAGTCAAGTCCTACCTGAATCTGTATTTTATCGACGCCATGAGTGCAATGGCTCAAGGCTTATTCGCCTCCTTGCTTATCGGTACTATCGTTTCTACTTTGGGCACACAATTAGGGATTAGCCTGTTAGAGGAAATCGGTGGTTTCGCCAAAGAAATGGCTGGACCGGCCATGGCGGTTGCCATTGGTTACGCGCTAAAGGCTCCACCACTAGTGTTGTTTTCCCTAGCAACAGTAGGGATTGCTTCCAACACCTTGGGGGGCGAAGGTGGCCCCTTGGCAGTGCTAGTACTGGCAATTATTGCTGCCGAGTTGGGCAAATTAGTCAGCAAGAAAACCCCAATTGATATCTTAGTGACCCCCATAGTGACTATTTTGTCTGGCTGCCTGTTAGCCTATGTGTTGGCTCCTCCCATCGGTGCGGCAGCAGCGGCAGTAGGAAAACTAATCATGTTGGCAACCGACATGCAGCCTTTTCTCATGGGAGTATTTGTCTCCGTGCTAGTTGGTATCGCTTTGACTTTGCCTATTTCTAGTGCAGCAATTTGTGCGGCTCTAGGATTGACTGGCTTGGCTGGCGGAGCCGCTGTCGCTGGTTGCTGTGCCCAAATGGTAGGTTTTGCGGTCATTAGTTTTCGGGAAAACCGTTGGGGTGGCTTAGTAGCACAAGGACTGGGTACCTCCATGCTGCAAGTGCCCAACATCATTAAGAATCCCCGGATTTGGATCGCCCCCACTTTGGCTTCTGCGATTACTGGTCCGCTAGCTACTTGTGTATTTCAGTTGGAAATGAATGGAGAGCCCGTTTCTAGCGGAATGGGAACTTGTGGTTTAGTAGGACCAATTGGAGTGGTCGACGGTTGGCTAAGCGATATTTCCGCCGGCCTAAAGGAAGCAATTGTCCCTCTGGACTGGATTGGCCTAGTTTTGTTGTGTTTCTTACTGCCTGCAGTATTGTCGTGGATTTTTGACCGAGGATTGCGCCTAGTGGGCTGGGTCAAAGAGGGAGATATGAAACTGGATTTGTAGCAGCTAGATACTCTACTTAGCTCCAGCAGATACTCCAGTTTTACCAGCCACAAAGTTTTAAGCTTCGTCCGTCAGTACCGCCGCCAATCCTTGTTCCAGCAATACTGGAAATAGGTCGCCAGCGATAATGGGAACGCCTAGTTCTTCCGCTCGGATCAATTTTTTGCTTCCTGCCCCCGATCCTGCCACCACTAGGGTAGTTTTTCCCGAGATACTGGAGACTGCTTTGCCGCCCCGCGCAGTCACGGCAGCTTTAGCTTCCTCTCGGTCGAATCCAGGCATAGTGCCAGTCACTAAAATGGTCTGACCCGTTAGCGTTTTAGCAACTTCGTTGCCTGTTTCTTCCTGGGGGGCGTCATCGAACATTTTTACGCCCGCCAGCTGCCATTTTTCGACAATGTGTTGATGCCAAGGTTGAGCGAACCAATCACAAATTGATTCGGCAATCGCTGCCGAGATACCGGGAACTTGACATAGATCTTCGCTGGAGGCGGCAGCTAACTCCTCGATCGAATGGTATACGTTGGCCACGTCCGTTGCTGTTACTGGCCCGACGTTACGAATCGACAAAGCTGCTAGGATCCGGCCAAAAGACTGGGTTTTTGCTTTCTCCAAGTTCTGGAAAAGCTCCAACGTACCTTTGGTTGGTTCACTGAGGTCTTGTTTCCAAAAAAACGGCATTTGCCGCCACAATACACCGTGTTCAGCGTGGTCTAGTTTGCGCCAAATGTATACTTCCCGCAAATCATCGGGAGTCAAATCGAATAAATCAGCCTCTGAAGTCAAGATTGGTTTTTGCCGAGGCGGCAACAAGGCTTCCGCCTGACGATAGCGTTCAGCGTGAGGCAACGATTGAGCGTTTTCCAGCTGCAAGATTTGATCGCCAACTCTGACTTTCTCACCACCAGCAAGCCCCAAGATGGCTTCATCTCGACTGGGCTCATCTGGTTGGCTCAATGCTTTAGCGACTCTCTCCCCCAATCCGCGCACATCCAAGACTTTTCTAGAACCAATGTAAATGATGCGTTCAGTTAGTTGGGCTGGACAGTTTTCCCTGTTCAAACACCGCAAATCCGCGTTGTCCTCTTTCTCGTAAGCCAGTTCAGCTCCACACGAAGGACAATGCGTGGGCATAATAAATTCGCGTTCGGTGCCATTTCTGCCCGCCAAAATGGGCTTCACTACTTCGGGAATTACATCCCCGGCTTTTCGCACTAACACCATGTCGCCGATCAACACGCCTTTTCGTTTCACTTCAAAGGCATTGTGCAAGGTGGCACGCGAAACCATTGAGCCTGCGACTAAGCGCTTTTCTAGTACCGCATACGGTGTGACTCGCCCAGTCCGCCCCACTTGAACGCGAATGTCTAACAAACGAGTTGGAACCTCTTCCGGAGGAAACTTGTAGGCCACTGCCCATCTTGGTGCCCGAGAAGTAAACCCCATTTGCGTTTGCTTAGCAAGGCTATCCACTTTGAAGACGACGCCATCGATTTCCCACTGCAATTGGTTGCGTTCAAGCGCAACTTCTCGGCATACCTGTTCTGCTGCGTTGCCTGCATTTGGCAGAGTGCGGATAGGAAAGACTGGGATTCCCCATTTGGCAAGCTGTTCGTACCAGGTACTCAAAGAATCAGGCAAAGCAAAGTCTGCCTGCACTGCTCCAACGCCGTGTGCTCGAAAAGTCAACGGACGCGATGCGGTTTCTTGTGGATTTTTTTGCCGCAACGAGCCTGAGGCTGCGTTGCGGGGATTCACGAAAGTTTTTTTGCCAGCTTTGGCTTGTTCGGCATTGAAATGCTCAAAATCGGTCAACATGAAAAAAACTTCGCCGCGCACTTCCAGCAAAGTGGGGATACTTTCGCCAGTCAACGTGCGGGGAATTGTCGCAATTGTCAAAGCATTGCGGGTGACGTCTTCACCGACTCGTCCATCCCCTCTGGTGGCTGCCCGTTGGAGAATCCCCTTTTCATAAATCAAATCTAGCGACAGACCATCGATTTTGTATTCCGCTGTCAACTGCACGTTTTCATCTGGCCACGCGTTAGCGATCCGCGTTTGCCAACTCGCTAACTCTCCGTAGTTAAATACGTCATCCAAACTCAGTAGGGGCTGTAAATGGGTGACTTTTTGGAATTCTTCGCTCACTTGACTGCCCACGGTTTGGGTCGGCGAGTTAGCGTTCACCAAATTGGGGTAGTCTCCTTCGAGTTCTTCTAGTTCCCGGTAAAGCGCGTCGTATTCTGCATCAGTTAGTTGCGGAGCTTCATTTTGGTAGTAGTCTATGCGCGCCTGCTCAATTTGTTGCACTAAAACAGCGTGACGGTCGGACAGAGCAGATAGAGTGAGCGAAGTAGGTGAGGTGGACGGAGTAGCTGGAGCTACGAATCCGTCTGGATCCGGGATTTCCACGTCGGAAGCGCTTGTGGTTGGCATGTCCCCTATCCTACTGTCTTATCTGTTTGTCTGAGGGTGGAGTTAGGTAGTCGGATCTAGGCAAATTTACTGTCCGTGTGACAATTCCAAGTGCAAAGTTTTCCACAGCTCCGTATTCAGGGAGTTTTCCACAAGTTTGACAACTTGGATTTTCTCCTTCCCTAGATTTTGGTTGACTGGCTTTGTGTTCCAAGACAACCAGTATCGCCAGTCTTTTTCCCGCTTTGGCCACGGAGTCAAAGCGAGAACTGACAGACGACTTTGGGGTGAAAACGCGCGCACAAGCGGCAGCCAGGGATCGGCACTTGGATATTTTGATTTGAAAACTGAGCTCCTTGGCAAGTCCACCAAGACACAATTGGATTCCGTAACGTCGATTTCGAGAACACCGGCCAACTCAGGTGACTCCTCGGTTCGACTTTCTTTGACCTGTACCCATCATTTGGCTTGTATCAGTGGGGCTGAAACTGGACGCGTCCTGGGGTTGCCAGGTGGAACTCCTTTGCGCCTAGG
>CBCPNB010000066.1:0-6173 GCA_965120455.1 uncultured Actinomycetaceae bacterium
TTTCGCAGAAAAGTCAATAGTTGCGGTTGGGGTAGGTGTGGGAGTGGCGGCCACTGGTTTACTAGCTTCATCAGGTTTGCTTTCTGGAGTCTCCACCGCTATCTCACCTACTGCACGTTTGTTCAATTTCGACTATTTTCTAGGTTGATGTGCAACATTTCGCACATTTTTCACTTTCAACATTTATCCACAGGGTTTTCCACAGATTAGAGTTTTCCACAACTGTGGAAACTATTATGAAAAGAATAGCGCCATTTTGAGTTTCCACACCTGTGGATTGTCAATTTTATCCACAAGTTTTCAACAAAAAAACCTCGACTTTTCCACAGGTTTTTTCCACAACTGTGGAAAACTTCGACTACTTGACGTAAGTAACTGTATACGTACACAAAGCTAAACTAAAATTCTGATCAACAAGCAGGCAACCAATAACCATCCAAACTTGAATCGGAACAGAACGCAAACCAGAAAATACGGAATAGACAAAAGACAAATGACCACAGACACCTTTGATGCCCGAGTTCCTCCACGTGATGAAGACGCAGAACAAGCCGTTTTGGGAGCAATGCTGCTGGATAAACACGCAATCACCCTAGTGCAGGAAATGCTGCGAGCTAGCGACTATTACATGCCTCGTCACGGCATCATCCATGAAGCCATTATGACTTTGGCCGACAAAGGTCAGCCCGCTGATGCAATTACAGTGGCCGCCACCTTACGCAATCAAGGTGATTTAGAAAGAGCTGGAGACATAGCCTACCTACACCATTTGACTAGCACGGTGATCACTACTACCAATGCCGACTACTATGCAAAGAGCGTGCGCGATTGCGCGGTGAAGCGCCGCTTGATTGACGCTGGACAACGCTTGATGCAATTGGGGTTTTCCCAAATAGGTGAGGCTGATACCCTAGTCGATGACGCCGAAGCCGAAGTGATGGCGATCTCTAAGGATCGCCAAAGTAGTGATTATGCTACCATCAAAGAATTCTCCAACGAGTTGCTGGATGAAATCGACGAGATCCAAAATCGAAACGGTTTGTCCGGTGTTCCTACGGGATTTCACGACTTAGACTCCCTCACCCAGGGTCTACATCCAGGGCAAATGATCATCGTTGCCGCCCGTCCAGCCATGGGAAAATCTACGCTAGCTTTAGATTTTTGTCGGACTGCCTCACTAAAACACAATTTACCGTCGTTGATTTTCAGTTTAGAAATGTCGCGCAACGAAATCGCCATGCGCATGCTCTCAGCTGAAGCCGAAATCCCGCTGTCAAAAATCCGCCAAAACAAAGGACTCGAACAAAGCGACTGGGGAAAACTAGTAGAAAAACTGGGACAAGTCGCCGAAAAACCCTTGGTAATCGACGACTCACCAAATTTGACTATGCGCGACATTCGAGCCAAGGCTCGTCGAGTCAAACAACAATATGGACTAAGTCTAATCGTGTTGGACTACCTGCAATTGCTGACCTCGGCCAGAACCTTTGAATCCCGTCAGCAAGAGGTCTCCGAGTATTCACGTGGACTAAAATTGCTCGCTAAAGAATTAGAAGTCCCGGTAGTGGCTGTAGCCCAGCTAAATCGCGGTCCTGAACAGCGCACAGATAAACGCCCGATGATGGCGGATTTACGCGAGTCCGGGTCACTGGAGCAGGATGCTGACGTGATCATGCTCCTGCATCGCCCCGAATACTACGACGAAAACGATCGCGTCGGTGAGGCCGACATCATCGTTGCTAAACATCGAAATGGTGAGACTCGGACGATTCCTGTCTACTTCCAGGGCAGGTTCACCAGGTTTGTCAATATGGCTCACCAACATCAAAGCGAGCCGCCGTTTTAAGGATATTTATTCGGCTACTTTTATTCGAAGAAAACCGCTGCTAGCCACAAATATTGGCCTGAATAGGAATACTGGACTAAACAGGGATATCAAGCCAGAAACAATATTGGCCCGAACAAGAAGATTGGGCGCAACCACTAAAGCCCCGCCCAATCTCGTTCTAATCGCTATTAGCGCCAGTGGCACTACCAGTCAATTGTCAGTCAAGCTAGGTTTACAGCCAACCCAGTCAACTGATTACAAACCAAATTAGTTTGCTCCAACTACCCGTACGGTAGTACGCGCCACTACCTCTGGATGCAATTTGATCGCCACCGGGTATTCTCCCAGAGCCTTGATGGTTCCACTCAATTCCACTTTGCGAGAATCTAGCTTCACACCATAAACCCGGGTGAAAGCTTCAGCCACGTGTTTGGCTGTCACCGCCCCAAATAGGCGACCGTTCCTGCCTGCACGACCGGAAACTTCCAGAGCCTGGCCTTCCTGGACGCGCTCGCGCAGTGCTACAGCATCCTCAATTGATTGAATGTCGTGACGGCGCTTGGCCTCCAACACCTGGTCAATGTGGCGCTGAGTACCCTTGGTCCATTTAGCGGCAAAACCGCGTGGCAACAGGTAATTGCGTGCATATCCAGCTCGAACTTCAACTACGTCTCCAGCGCGACCTAGATTCTCAATGTCTCGGTTTAAAACAAGTTTGGTTGTAGCCATTTTCTCAGCTCCTTACCGCTTAGCGCCCAGAAGACGAGTAGGGCAGTAAAGCCATTTCGCGAGCGTTTTTCACCGCTTTAGCAATGCGACGCTGTTCCTGAACAGACACGCCGGTGACACGGCGGGCGCGAATCTTGCCCCGATCACTAATGAATTTGCGCAACAGAGCCGTGTCTTTGTAATCAATCTTCTCCACATGAGCCGAACGCAGCGGATTTGCTTTCTTCTTGATCGGCTTGCGAAGTTGTGGCTTCGCCATTTTCTTCTCCTTGAAATTCAACAGCTACAGCTATTAACTATTGGCCTATAGCTAATAACTATGAGTCAAGCAAATATCCGGGGAACTAACCCAAATGGTAGAACGAACCAACTACAGAGTGCAGACTAAACCAGAAGTGGCGTCCCGGATTCCAAAACAATTCAAACAGATGCAACAACGAGGCAACGTGTTTGAGGCAAACCCCTAGAATGGTGGCTCGTCATCGAAGGACGATCCACCCTGGGGAGCCTGACCCCACGGATCGCCAGAAGTACCGCCGGCGGACATACCGTAGTTGCCCTGACCGTAACCGGCAGAACCACCACTTTGATAGCCACCATTTTGAGCGCCACCGTACGAGCCCCGCCGCTCGTTGCGCGTAACCTGAGCCTTGGCATAACGCAAAGCTGGCCCCACTTCATCCACCTGGATTTCCATGGACTGGCGAGTCTCTCCCGTGTCGCGTGTCTGGTAAGAGCGGACTTGCAGCCTGCCGGTCACCACCACGCGCGTGCCCTTGGTCAACGAATCTGCAATGTTTTCAGCCATATCTCGCCAAGCCGAGCAACGGAAAAACAAGGTATCTTGCTCCCGCCACTCACCACTTTGACGATCGAAAATCCGCGGCGTCTGGGCAACCGTAAAATCAACTACCGCCACCCCCGACTGGGTAAATCGTAAAACTGGATCCGCAGTCAAATTCCCAACTACAGTCAAGTTCACATCATTTGCCATCGCAGTTACAACTTTCGGCTATCAGCAGGCTTAGTCGACGTCGCGGCGCAGCACCTTGGTGCGCAACACGGACTCGTTTAACGTCAATTGACGGTTGATTTCCTGGGCTACTTCGGGCGTGACATTCATGTCCACCACCACGTAGATGCCCTCACTTTGTTTGAGGATTTCATAGGCCAAACGGCGCTTACCCCAAACATCGACTTTTTCAACCGTGCCGGTATCACCAACCACGTTGCGCAACAATTTTTCGATTGATTGACCCACAGACCTCTCATCTACCGAGGGATCAAGGATGATCATCAGTTCATAAGGACGCACTATTTATCCCACCTCCTGTGGTCTAAACGGTCACGGACCTTCCGTGACAGGAGGGAATGCGTTCAATTCGTCTCCAGTAGATAACCATTAGATAAATACTGTGTACACGAATTCAGTCCACAACTTTACCGGAATTTCCACGAAAGGACAGGGAACCTCACCTGCTTTTGGTCACAAATAGGCTGTCAGTTTGCTGTAAATTTTCAGAGTTCATTCTTCTTAACTGCTCTCTTAATGACAACAACAAGTCGTACCTGGTTGTGAGCAACTCCAGCCCATTTCAGTTCATCTACTACAAATTTTCAAACTATTTGCCAGATTTTCCAGGCTGTGGGAGAGTTAGACAATGAGCACGACCGTCAATTCCAGCCGCCAATGGGGACTGCTAGTTTTGGTTGGTCTGGTCACTGGCTTGTTTTCAGGCATGTTTGGAATCGGCGGGGGACTGATTATCGTCCCGGCTCTGACGATGATTGTCGGATTTGACCAAAAATTGGCGTCAGGCACCTCATTAGCCACCATCATCCCCTTATCTCTAGTGGGCGTAGCCTCTTACGCCGCGCAAGGAAATGTCTCCTTATGGGGAGCAATTTTCATTGCAGCTGGTTCAATTTTCGGTACAGCCATCGGCACGTGGCTGCTAGATAAATTACCGGTTCCACACCTACAAATCATTTTTTCGCTTTTCATGATCGTGGCAATTGTCAGCCTCTTTTTAGTGGTTCCCTCGCGCGACGCCACCTTGACTATAGATGTGTGGCGAAGCATATTTTTAGTGATTTTAGGTGTAGTAGTCGGCGTGCTCTCTGGACTGCTCGGCATCGGCGGGGGAGCAATTGTAGTCCCTACCTTAATGCTGCTATTTGGAGTCTCCGATCTGGTAGCAAAAGGCACCTCTTTGCTGATGATGCTGCCAACTTCAGTATTTGGCACGTGGAAGAATTTTAGACATCAGCACGTGGATATTCGTGCCGCTTTGATCGTGGGAATTCCCGCCTGCTTCACTACCACTGTGGGTACCTGGCTAGCCAATTTATTGCCACCGCTAGTAGCCAACATTTTATTCGCCATCTTTTTGGTATTCATCGGTGGACGTATGTTTTTGAAAGCTATAAGAACATTGAACAAGAAGCAATCCTAATTGGAACCTTTGAGGAGTTTTATGAGTACGCAGACGAATATCAGTTCAACTTTGGCCAAATTGGGAGTTAGCTTGCCGGAAGTGCCTACCCCTGTTGCCGCTTATACTCCGGCAGTGATCGATCGGGGAGTGGTGCGCACTTCTGGTCAGCTCCCACTAAAAAATGGGGAACTAGTAAGCACTGGGGCTTGTGGGGCTGAGGGCATCAATTTAGAGAAAGCCAAAGAGGCTGCTCGCCAGGCCGCATTAAATGCTTTGGCAGCGGCAGCAGCGGCAGCTGGCAGCGTCGACAAACTGGTGCGGGTCATCAAAGTCGTGGGCTTTGTATCTTCGACGGATGATTTTTACGGTCAGCCGGGAATCGTCAATGGGGCTTCGGAATTTTTTCAAGAGGTCTTTGGCACTCCTCATGCTCGCTCCGCAGTTGGTGTCCCCGTTTTACCGCTAAATGCCACAGTCGAAATTGAAGCCGAATTTGAACTCGCTACTGACTAATTCTTTTTGCGACCAATTCTATCAATAATGACTAGAGCTAAGTATAGAGGCTGTAATTCAAGCATTTCTCGTTTGGAGATATCTTTTTGTGAGAGGATACGCCGAGAAATGAGTTGAGAATACCTGGCGGCGAATTCGTCGATCAGCTTGTGGTTATTGACGTTAGAAGACTTGACTTCAACCGCCGCCACTCTGGTTTTGTCAGTTAGCAGAAAATCAACTTCGTAAGAATGGCTTTTACCTTTTGGCCTCCAACCGTGGTAGTAGAGATTTTTGCCGCTACTAGCAATAATTTGGGCAATGACATTCTCATAAAGATAATACAGATTTGCCCTAAAATTATCTCCGAGTAATTTGGTATAAATATCGTTATCTACTCGATCTTCGCTATTAAAAATCATGGTTATAAACAATCCAGTATCGACAAGATAGAGTTTATACGAGTCAATATTTTTGGTTAGTCCTAAAGCAATATCAAGATGAGTGGTATTCCAGAACGGAAGTACCGTTTTTGAATCAATCAGCTCAAATAAACGTTCCTCATCTTTGCTAGTAGAGCGCTTGCCCGTAGCAGTAGAAATCCGAAATTGATTCCTTTGAGCAGATAATTGGGCGGGAATAGAGTCAAAAATCGCAGAAGTACGTCCGCTAGGATCAAGTTTTTT
>CBCPNB010000067.1:0-3953 GCA_965120455.1 uncultured Actinomycetaceae bacterium
AAGTCCAAAAAACTCCTCATCCCCTACGCGCTACTCTTCATTGTGAACATTCCCTTTTGGTACATAAACCGGAAAATCCTAGACGACTCAACTGCAACTCCCGCAGACATGCTGCTTGGCTTCGTGACCGCAAACCAAAAAATCGGTGCTATGACCTCAGGAGCCCTCTGGTTCCTGCCCTGCCTATTCCTCGCCTCAGTGCTATTTTGGATCCTGATCCGCCTCGACTCCAAAGGAAAACTAAATCTAGAGGCAAGCATCATTGCCTGTTTCGTACTCGCTTGGTTCCTGAGTACCTTCTACAGTGTATCAACCATTTGGTGTTGGACCACAGTGCCAATGGCAACCGTTTTTCTGTGGATTGGTTGGACATTCGGCCAGAATCTACAGCGCTTTGAACAGATTTTCTCCAACTCCCCTAAATCAATCCAATCCAGTAAATCAATCATCCCTGCAATTCCAAGTAATCCAGCGAATCAGTCAAATTCCTCATTCCTAAAAGGAAAATTTATAGCTATCGCCATCGTGGTTTTAGCCATCGGCACGTGGATAGCCGCCGAAAACGGCCGAATCTCCATGTTTGCCAACTCCTACAAGACAATCGCTTTCGCACTTATAGCCGCCCTGGGACTCAGCCTAGGATTCGCCATGCTCTTCATGAAACTACCCAAAATCTGGTTATTTGACTACGCCGGCAAAAACTCTCTCACCTTTTTCGGCTTCCACATCGCTGTGCTGAGATTCCTAGAAAACTGGGAACACACAGAAAGATTCACTGACAACAATTCCCTCTGGACAGGAATAATAGTGTTCCTATTGCTGATCCCCATTTCTATGTTCGTCAACAAATTTTGTCCCTTCATCGTTGCCAAAAAATATCCTAAGAAGATACGTAGACAACAACAGCCAATAACAGGAGAGCGCAGTAAATAACGGAAAACACAGAAATCAGACAACATAGCACTGGTAAAACACGCCCGAAAAGAAAGGACAAATGTGGGACTAAGAATTGTGGTAGCAGCAGATTCAGCTGGAGTGCAATACAAAGATGTGCTAAAACAAGACTTAGGGGCCGATGCCCGCGTCGACGAAGTAATCGATGTGGGGGTGCAAGCTAGCGAAGACGTTGACTATCCACACGTAGCCGTCAAAGCCGCCCAAATCATTGCTGCCGGTAAAGCAGATCGAGGCCTATTCGTGTGCGGAACCGGCATGGGAGTAGCCATCGCCGCCAACAAAGTTCCCGGTATCCGCGCCAGCGTGGCGCACGACTCGTTTTCAGTAGAACGACTAGTCAAGTCCAACAACGCCCAAGTGCTCACCTTTGGACAACGAGTCATCGGCTTGGAGCTAGCTCGCCGTCTAGCCAAAGAATGGCTCGAATACGAATTTGATCCCACTACTCCCTCAGGACCCAAAATTGCAGCTCTAGAAGCCTATGACCACCAATCCTGCGTCACCTCTGGACAAGAACAATAAGCCTGGAAATCCATTGAGTAGTGCATCGTTGTTTTGACTGCGTCGTCAAAATTTGCGTCAAACGGAGCGCACGATTGCGTGGGTAGCTAGTCGTGCACGTGACTGTTAACATGTAGGCAGACTGTTGTCAACATAGGGGCGGGTAAGTTTTCTAGGTGAGTTCTAGTAAGGTAGCGTGACATTTGCTAGTCGTCTTGTCTCGCATCGATTTATAAATTGATGCCTCTACCTATGAGAGAGATACGTGGAAGTTCTTGCTGCAGACCAAGCTGTCACATTTTTAGGCGAAATAGATTTGCTCTGGCTAATTTGCGCACTAGCTGGTGGAGCATTTGCCGCCCTGCTCGGTGCCAACTTGGCATTTGGACTCGTCGGTGTCAGCATTATCTTCGGCTACGCAGTATTAGCTACCACCGGGAATGCTGGCATATTGGACTATGTCTCCTTTGGTCCAGTCCTTGGCCCCCACATCGCTTTTGCTGCCGCCACTGCTGCCGCCGCTTGCGCGGGCAAAAAAGGACTACTCGACGGGAATTGCAAAGATCTAAATACTCCTTTAGCTAGTACCGGGCGTGCTGACGTCATTTGGGTGGGGGCTATCTTCGGTGTCGTTGGTTACCTCATCCACCGGCTCATTGTGCTAATTCCCTGGTTCGGATCTCATACGGACGCAGTTGCCTTGACCGTGTTGATTGTCGGCATCATTGTTCGTATCGTCTTTGGTTCGAGTGGAGTTTTCGCTGTTCCCACCAAACCACAAGGAACCAAACGCTGGCTAGAGTACCAAGAAAAACCATCCCAACTGGTAACCTGGGGAATTCTCACCGGTTTAATGGGCGCAGGCCTAGCTATCATGCTCTTGCAATTTGTCAACCCCAACTTGACTGCTGAACAGTACGAAGTTGTCCAAGCTAACGTCCAAAACGTGCCCTTCGCTCTTTCTGCACTGTGCCTCATCTTTGTTTCCCTGGGACGACCACTGCCGGTTACACACCACATGACTGCTCCAGCTGCCCTGGCTGCTGTCCAATTCTTCCTAGCCACCAACAATGGGTTCATTGCCCTGCTAGCAGGTGTAGTTTTTGGCGTAATTGGTGCTTTTGGGGGCGAGCTAATGGCCAAAATCTTTTACTACCAGGGCAACACCCACATCGATCCGCCTGCTGCAATCATTTGGATTAGCAATACCCTAGTGTGGGTCTGTTTGCTTCCACTGTCCTAAGCAGAAACAATTCAGCATTTAGCAAATTTGCTGTAGTACAGTCTAGAATCACTAGACAAAACAAACTCGAGGATTATGAATGGCAGCGTCATCAGGCAAAAAAATTGAAACCAGTTGGGCTACGCGTCTCTACGATGCGTACGTGTTCGACATGGATGGCACCATTTATTTAGGAGACGAATTTTTGCCCGGTGCTAAACGCCTAATCGAAGAATTGCGGCGCAGACAAGTCACTGTCAGATTCCTCTCCAACAACCCCACTAAAAATCCCCAACAATACGCCCAAAAATTAGAGCGATTGGGACTAGCAACCCCAGTTACAGAGATTGCTAACACTGTTGTCACCACCGTTCGCTGGTTAAAGCTCCATCATCCGCATGCAACCGTATTTCCAATTGCTGAAGCACCACTGATAGAAGCAATCCAAACGGCTCAGATTCGCATCAGTGACAATCCCCGTGAAATCGACATCGTAATTGCTTCCTACGATAGAACCTTCGACTACCGCAAACTCCAAATTGCCTTCGATGCGCTCTGGTATCACCGGCGAGCAATTCTCATCGCCACCAATCCCGACAGATATTGTCCACTGTCCCAGGGTCGAGGTGAACCAGATTGTGCGGCCATTGTCGCCGCCATTGAAGCTTGTACTGGCTGTAAATGTCAAGAAGTTATCGGCAAACCCAACCCCAATATGTTGACAGCGGCTTTAGGAAATGAAGCGATTGACTTAAAAAATGTGATCATGGTTGGTGACAGGCTCAGCACCGACATTAAGATGGCGGTAGATACCGGAACTGATTCAGCAATGCCCCTAACCGGGGAATCACAAATTCCTGACGTAGAAGCTCTGCCCGAGACAGAACAGCCTACCTACATTTTGGAACGTCTCGACCATCTGCTTCCCCAAGAGATTTGGGATGAACTAGGGTGGACAATCCACAACGAATAGTTATGGTGCAAAATAAGGCACAAACTAAAAGCTATATTGGAAGAGGAAACAAGGAATGAGTTCACAGATGAGTTCAAGAATAAGTTCGCAACTAATTAAGCAGGCACTGAAAAATGCCAACGAGACTCGCTCAATTTTATTCGGTGAAAATGTTTTAGAACGAACCGGTGAGCTCTTCAAACAAGAATTTCCAGGCAAAAAAGCCATTGTGGCAGCTGACGAAAATACGTTTGCAGCAGCCGGTAGACCAGTAGTTGAATCGCTGCGTCAAGCAGGCGTAGAAATCGTGGAAAACTATAT
>CBCPNB010000068.1:0-16504 GCA_965120455.1 uncultured Actinomycetaceae bacterium
AAAATATGATTCATTCTGCTAAATTACGTAGATTAGCTAATAATGCTTTATCTAATACTTATAGCTTCATCAAAGCAAAAGAATGTAATATTGGTTATTGTGGAGCTGGGTTAGACGAACTTACTATTGATATCAACGGAGATATCTATCCTTGTTTCATGTTTATAAATAATCCAGACTATCTATTAGGGAGCATAGATAAAGGAGTCCATAACTATGGTCTAATTGATGAAATTACTAATAATACAAAAGTCAGGAACGTATATTGTCAAAGTTGCCAAATAAAGGATATGTGCAGTGGCTGTATTGGAGCTAACTATGTAGAAAACGGCGATATTACCAAAAGTAGTGAAACTATGTGCAGATTTCAATATAATAATTTCTTCATCTCGGTGAATGAGTTTCTTGCGAGTGTCAATGAAAAGTAATAGTGTTCATGCTATTGTCAGTAGTAGTGTCACGGTTACAGATTTCAGTCCAAAGTTTTATTGTCTACACACTGCTAATGAAACGTATCATTTGATTCCTAAAACTGTTATAGATTTAAACAATCTATGTATAGAAACTAAGTTTACTAACTCTTCTGGTTATTCCAATTCCAATAATTCTAACGATAGTGGAGTCAAGAAATCTATATTGAAGACTTCATTATTTGATATGCACTTTCAGATAAGCAAGTTAAATATGGCATTATTTATCGTGTGTATGGTTTTGGTGTGCGTAGGACTGTGGCAAATGAGTGTACCTTTAAGTGTACTGTTGATGTCATTAGTTCTACATGAGTTAGGGCATGTTTCCATAGCTTATATACTTAAATGTAAGAGACTAGTGTTTGGATGGAAACTGCAATATAGATTTATCCCAATTCTCTATATAAGTAATAGAGATATCTATAAGTGCAAATACTATAGCAGAATACTATATTATTTCGGTGGAGTGCTAGTTAACTTTTGCATAGCATGTATCTGTGCGCTAGGTATGGTTATTGTAGAGAATAGTGCTTATATTTACGAAGTGCTACGTACCTCTTATATAATCAATCTCGTTTTATGTGTGTTAAATTTATATCCGCTACTTTTTACAGATGGATTCAATATTATTCGTGAGCTTACTCAACTCTATGACTTGAGAAACGTGATATTACAAAATATTTTTCATCCACAAAGAATCTTTGCCAAGGGATATAAGTATGTACTATATTATTTATTTCTTATAGTTACCTTTGTTTCTTTGATAGCTAGAGCTCTTTTATGGTTGTTAGAATTACTGTTCTTAATAGACTAACTATCTAAGGCTACTTGTGCAGTAGCAGAGATATATCCTATTCGTCATACTGTCTGGTTGCGTTCTCTACGTTCTAAGCGTTAGCTTCTCCTAAAATTACGCTGCGTACTAAATATAGAATGTTAAATGCAAATAAGAACATAGAACAAAATACAGAATATAGACTAAGTTACGAATTTCACCAACGAATGCTAGGCTATCGCCATGAGTGAAGATCGTATCCTCCAAATCGAAGCTGCTGTTCGCGAAGTTGCTAAAGAAGCGCGCTTAGCTGCGAGAGTACTGGCCAATGCTCCTCGTTCGCTAAAAGACCAAGCCTTGCTAAAACTGGCGGAAGCTCTAGCAGAAAACCAGGATTCCATTATTGCAGCGAATAAACAAGACCTGGACAGAGGGCGCGAAAATGGTTTAAGCACGGGACTGCTGGATCGCTTGGCGCTAGATGAAACCAGGATAGCTGGAATTGCGGATGCTCTACGGGAATTAGCTGCCCTTCCTGACCCGGTCGGCGAAGTAGTGCGCGGTTCCACTTTGGTTAACGGCCTGCAATTGCGCCAAATCCGCGTCCCCATGGGCGTGGTCGGCATGATTTACGAAGCTCGTCCAAATGTGACAGTAGATGCAATTGGATTGGGTTTAAAAAGCGGCAATGCGGTGATTTTGCGTGGAGGCAGCGCCGCCCTAGAGACAAACCAACAAATTGTCAAAGTGCTCTCCGCCGCACTAGAAATGGTTGGACTCCCTGCCAAAGCAGCCCAATCGATCGACCAATACGGTCGGGAGGGGGCAGTGGCACTCATGCAAGCTCGCGGATTAGTTGACGTTCTGGTTCCCCGGGGAGGAGCCGGTTTGATTCGTACTGTAGTCGAAGAAGCCAAAGTACCCGCCATCGAAACTGGCGTCGGCAACTGTCACGTATATGTAGATGCTGAAGTAGATCAAAAACAAGCGTTAGAAATCGTCATCAACTCGAAAACTCACCGTGTCTCCGTGTGCAATGCGGCTGAAACTTTGCTCGTGCACCAAGAAATTGCAGATGAATTCATGCCCCAAGTTCTAACCGCTCTCGCAGAAAAAAATGTCACCATTCATGGCTGCGAAAAAACTTTGTCAATCGCCAAAAAACTGTCTGCTACGGACCCAAAAATTGTGGCCAAACCTGCCGGTGAATCCGATTGGACCGACGAATATTTAGCCTATGAAATGGCGGTAAAAATAGTCGATTCTCTCGACCAAGCTATCGAACACATTCGCCGCTATTCGACTGGACATACTGAAGCTATCTGCACTAAATCACTCCAAGCCGCTAACAGATTCACCCAAGAAATTGATGCAGCAGTCCTAAATGTTAACGCATCGACCAGGTTTACCGATGGCGGACAATTCGGATTAGGCGCAGAAATAGGCATCTCTACTCAAAAAATGCATGCGCGCGGACCAATGGGTTTAGCCGAACTCACAACTACCAAATGGCTAGTGTACGGAGATGGACAAATCCGCCAATAAAATCAACAAACCTAATTGAAGACAAAAAATTCGGGTGCAGCATCCAGTAGCCGCCACTGCACCCGAATCGCCTTAATGTAGTTCGCAGTCTACTAATCAGCGCCTTGGCCCGCTAACAATAGCACCTATTTCGCGCAAGCAGCACCAATTTCCTTGAGCTCATTTAACTGAGCCGTCCACTTTTCGCGTGCGGCAGAACTATCGTCGCCCAAAGCTGCATCAAAATACATGAGCAAATCAGTGTCAGGGGCCGACAAGAAAGTCCGCCATGTATTCGCCAACAACTGCTGCTCTAAAGAGGAGCGAACGCGATTATCCTCAGACCAATTCTGATCAGCTCCGGTTGTACAGATTAACCGCACAGTTTTGCCCTTTAATTTGCCGGGCGTACCATCAACCATGTACCCAAACTGGCGACAAATCACCCGATCCATGAATCCCTTCATCATCGCCGGCATGGAATACCAATAAATTGGAAACACCAAAGCAATCACATCTGCTTGTTCCAGTTTCTCCTGGTATCTCACCACGTCAGCAGGCATCTGCTCCAAAGACGAATAGTGGGCGCGATCAGCCAACGTGAACTCAGGGCGAAAACCATCCGCATACAGATCGATTACTTCAGTTTCAGCTCCCTTTTCAGCTAAACCAGCTAGAAATGATTGAGCCAGTGCATGGGTCAAACTATCGGTATATGGGTTTGCAACAACTGCGACTGCTTTCATTTGCAGCTCCCTCCATTATCAACTGTTTTGAGACAAGATATCGCGTGGCAAACACTTGACCACAGATCCTTTCGCTACCAGGGAAACGGCGAAACATCACTAAAACCCTGGTTCAGCTAGAATTGTCACTAGCATCATGACGGCGATTTACCAAGAACCAAACAGGAAACTAATCCCGGAGTCTGGAGCAGGAGAATAGAGTGAGTGGCGTAATTTTAGTGCTACTAGGGGCAGTGTTGGTGCTAGTAATAGTTTCCCTACTAATGCAACAAAAACAACAAAAACCATCAGACCAAGAACTCCAAGCGCAAAACCTGGCTCAAGCCGCATACTTGCAGCAGCACTTACAACCGGTACTCGATGCTCAAGCCAGACTAGTCCAAAACGATGTTGTCCAGCTAAAAGGCGGCGTCGATGCCCTACGTCAAACCAATGCCACCCAGATGGCGCAATTGCAACAAACAACCGATAGCCGCTTGGATGCTGTGACCAAACAGCTAATGGACTTATTGCAGGCCAACGCCCAAAACCAAGCAAATATGCAAAAATCTTTATCCGACGAAATGGAAAAACTACGCAGCGATAACCGAGCCTCAATGACCCAAATCCGCGAAGATACCGCAAAAAGCTTGGAACAAATCCGGGGCACTGTCGACGAAAAACTACAAGATACTTTAGAAAAACGGATCGGTGAATCTTTCGAGCGAGTTTCTAAACGCCTCGAAGAGGTCCAAAAAGGCCTAGGAGAGATGCATTCTCTGGCTGGAGACGTTGGCAGTTTAAAGCGTGTCCTCTCCAACGTGAAAAACCGAGGAATTGTCGGAGAAACCTTCCTAAAAAGTCAAATAAGCGACATTTTGACACCTAGTCAATACCAAGAAAATAGTCAAATTGATCCTGAATCCAGAGCCAGAGTCGAATTCGCAATTAAACTACCAGGAAAAACAGAGGATAAGAATGTTTTATTGCCCATCGACTCGAAATTTCCGCAAGAACCCTACGAACAACTACTAAATGCTCAGGACGCCGGTGACATCACCGCAATTGAAAATGCGCAAAAAGAGTTGAAAAAAACTGTGCAAACACAGGCTAAAGAAATCAACAAGTACATTGTGCCACCATATAGCACTGATTTTGCCATCATGTATTTGCCAACTGAAGGGCTTTTCGCTGAAGTCATCAGAATCCCCGGATTAGTTGCAGAAATCCAAGAAAAAGACAAAGTAGTTGTCGCTGGCCCCACCACACTGGCAGTAATGCTAAACGCCCTACAAATTGGGTTTAAGACATTGGCCATCGAAAAACGCTCTGTGGAAGTCTGGGGTGTGCTAGCACAAGTAAAGAAGGACTTCAGCAGCTACATTGACACCTGGGAAAAACTAGATCGCCAGCTACAAACAGCACAAAGAACTGTCAACGAAGTGGGGTCTAGGGGCCGCACCGTCAACCGCAGATTGGATAGTTTAGCTACACTAGAAGAAATCGAAGCAGCTTCTCCGGAAGTAGATGCTTAAATTGTGGATATATTCCGAAGACAGAAATGGAGAAATGAATGAGTCAGCAACCTCATCCGGAAATGCCGCATTATCAACTACCACAAAACGCCGCATATAACGCACATAATCCGCATCAAATACCACCGCAAGTGAATATTAATCTGGATGGTTTAATGCAAAAGCGGGTGTCAAAAATTGCTTACATATTGCTTGCTCTTTTTCTAGGCGGTCTAGGAATACATAAATTCTATGCAGGTAAAGCAGGTATGGGAATACTTTATTTGCTTTTCTGTTGGACATTTATTCCAGGTTTCATTGCCTTCATTGAAGCCATAGTGGCAATTTTCCGTCCTGCCGATATGTACGGTCGAATTGCAGTCTGAACTAATTGATCTACTGGCGTCAAGTTAGAGGTCGGCAATCGCGATTAGGTGGTCAATGACACTAATAGTTTCCATCCAGTTAGAAACTGCGATTGTCGGCCAGCCAGCTACTGACACAGGATAATCGTTTCCGTCTGGATCCAGGCGATCCCCAACAAATATTGTGTCGGTGCGAGCAATCCCGGTTTGCTCGGCCAATTTTTTCATCCCAAAAGCCTTGTCAACCCCTGGGCGAGTCACGTCAATCGAAGTCGAACCCCCGCCTCGAACTTCTAGATCCGGTAGACGCCCAGAAACCAAAGCCGCTAAATCGCGTTTCTTTGCACCATCAGGATCCCAAGCACGTTTCGCAGCTAAAGGCGCTTGCTGGCCTAGTGCCGAAAAAGTTATCTGCGAGCCACGATCCTCAATGATTTCTCCCCACGAATGCTCACTCCACAGCCCCAGCTCCTTGGCAGTACACTCTAGAACAGCTAGAACTTTTCGTTTTTGATCAGCCGATAAATCCAAAGCATAAATTTGTTTCCAGCCATCGCCGTCAAAGCGATAATAGCGGGTGCCACAAGTAGGCATCAAATGTAGGCGCTGGGCTAGCCAAACTTCAGATTCACAAAAGTCTAGACGCTGCAAAACTTGTTTATCGAATTGAGAAAATGCTCCACCAGAAATTACGCAAACTTCGCAAACTTGTAACAAATTTCGAAGCGCCACCACCATTTCATCTGGCAGAGCAGACTTAGAAGGAGCTAAAGTGTCATCCAAGTCAAAAACCACCATCCGTAACTTTGGCGGCAGCGAACTCACGGCAGTAAAATCGTTATCCCGGGGCATACAATCAGCGTAGTGGAATAAGCTGCATCTTGACACAAGCCCCCAAAGTACAAATACAGTAGGCTTTCCCACTAAGTAGATTAAGGCTAAATCGTCTGGAGAGAATTTAGAGACTAGATAGTGTGTAGGATCCAGAGGACACATCAGTGAAAGCGAAAGGATGCAAAATGACATCTGTACAGAGCAAGGCAAAAATAAGTGATTTTGCTAACTCTGTATTGGTATTGGAAAATTCACAATGGGTAGGATGTGCGGTTGAACAACTTTTTAGTGATTACAAGGAAGTGAAAACTGTTGGTGGAATAAAAGGCTTTACTGGACAAATAGAAGAGAAATGGCTATCCATTGTGGAGCTGGAAGATGTAAAGTCCGAGTCAGAAAAATCGACAATAGGGAATTGTGCAAACGAACTATTTGTGGAACTCTTTACAGTACATGGCGTCGAGCGAATTATTTATGTAGCAACTTGTATCGGCACTGTCGAACATGTAGGAATCGGCGACACTATTTTGACTACGGGAGTGCGGATAGATCCAGCTACAAATACATGTGTAAATTTGGGTGAGAGTATAAATTCAACCATTGGCACGGCAAATCCTGCTCTGAATCCAGGCGCAACCTCAAATCCTCATTTGAGAAAGCCCAATCCCGGAGTCATCTATGCGCCCACCGCCTCACTGGAGCCACTCCAGGCTGTCATCAGTGCGGCCAGTGCCACAGATCGTTTGCATGTAGGGATGGTTGTTTCTAGCGCTAACCTCTATCACTCTTTGCGGATAACAACCAGTAGGACAATATCGGGAAAGGAGCTAGCCGAGACAGCTAACACTAGTTTGGACACACAAACTACAGCAGCGTCAAAAGTGGAAGAAACATCATCCAAATGTGCAGATTTGCCGCCAGGAATTTTAGGGGTAGACCTAGAGTCGGCTGCCCTATTTACCTCAGCAGTGCAAGCCAACAAACAAGCTTTGAGTCTACTCATAGTTTCTGACCACACACTCAAGATTAGGGGAGGCCACGTACCTGAAGCCGACCATGCACCCAAAACAGACCATATAGGCAAAGAACCACCGATGACTCCGGCAGACCCTAAAACTAAATTCGAGGCTGCGCTAAGAGCAGCCGCTAGGGCTGCCCTGTGCTAGCGACTCGTTGTCCTTTGCGCTCTGGCGCTAACTACTTGTGCAACTTACCGTCTTCCACGGATATTTCAGTCAGCGTCTTCTTCTGCACTCAGATTGCGTCCTCGTGGACTTTTCACTAGAATCCAACCACTGATAATTGCTATCACTGGCCAAGCAACAACTGAAATCCACAGCGCGGTTGACGAACTACCAGAGCCCAAGTCGAATAACGTGAATCCGGTCAAGATGACGGCAACACCACAAATACAAGTAGTTAGAGCACGCCAAATTGCATCATCCATAATCTGCAACTCCTAACTACGCCTGGATGTATCTACTTCAGGGCATATCCTTGCTTTTGGACTGCTTCTTTCATGTTGACGCGGCCACCTAGTGGATCCGGTGAATTCCATGAATGAGCCGCCCGATCCGACCAAGTTGCCTCGCCCATGCCTTGGTCACGCCAGTATGCGCGCGTATTTTCATCCATTTCAGAGATAGCTGCCAAAGCTGCCTGCTCATCGTAGCGATCCACAAATACCTGGCCAGAACGCGGCATTCTAGGCTTAGTGGTTGCCTGGTCCTCAGCAGATGGCCACCCTAACGACATTCCGGTGACCGGGAAAGCATAGTGGGGCAAGTTCAACAATTTGCAAACTGCTTCAGTTTCACTGCGGATACCGCCCACAAAGCAGATGCCTAAACCCAAAGATTCGGCGGCTACTGCCGCATTTTGCGCCGCTAAAGCCGCATCAACCGTGGGCACTAAAAGAGTATCCAAGAAGTCAGGGCCAACAAATGGCTCATTGAAAGCCTGAGCTGCTGCCGCCGAACGACTCATATCGGCTACCCACACCAAGAAAATCGGCGCTTCCACCATGAATGGGTTGCGTCCCGTCAAATCCATCAAAGCCTTGCGCGTGTCATAGTCTTTGACAACAATCAAAGACCAATTGTTGCCATTTTGCCAAGTTGATGGAGCTTGGGCCGCTGCAATTACCGCATCTAACAGATCCTGGTCAACTGGTTTATTGCTGTAGGAACGCACAGAGTGGTGACGCAACTGAGAGTCAATGGTCGGGTTTGATACAGATAAGTTAGGACGAAATTTGTTTTCACTCATATGCTTCATTGTAGCGCCAAACAGATGGGCGCAAAGAGTCGCCTGGCGGCCTCTACTGGCACGCAAGAAAAACCTAGCAAGATACTAGAACTGTACTGTCCGATGAGGAGTTGTGTCATCCAATGGAAAACTGCTACGCTTCCGTTTTCTTAGTTTTATTTCGGTGCGGCTTGTCCGGATATTCTCCTCGTTTCACCAAAGGCGAGGGAGAGCGCATCTTGCGAAAAGTGAGCATCCTACTGAATAAGTAAAACCAAGCTCCTCGCCCCAAGTCCGCATCAGACCAGCGGGTTAAAGCCTTCCGTTTGACCTGACGCCAGGTCACGATGGATTCCAAAACTGCCAAAATCAGCAGTGCATAAAAGGCGTAGGTGACTATCGAGATCACCAGATTAGTGATACTAGCAGATGCCGGGAAAAGTGAAAATCCTAACATAAGGACTAGGCACAAAAGCATAGTGAACAAAATAAATTCAGACAACTTATAGCGCGAATCAACGTAATCGCGCATAAAACGACGCACTCGTCCTTTGTCGCGGACGGGCAAGTAGCGTTCATCCCCCGTGCGCATGGCTTCGCGCTGTCTCGCATAGTATTCGCGCTCGCGTTCACGCTGCAGGCGTCTAGATTCTTGCTTTGCTGCTTTGCGGTCCTTTGGAATCAAGGGACGGCGTTTGCTCGCTTCAGCCTCTTTGCGGGTACGGGTCGCCCGTCCTTTACCAATTGGGGGAGTTTCCTCTACTTGGACTTCCTGCTTTTGCTTAAAAATTGCCACCTGCAAAGGATATGCAAAACTCGTTTACATAACAATCGAAATGAGTGACAAAATTGCTAAGAGTCGGGCTAGCTCTTTCCGATATATGCCAGTATTGTGAAACAATGAGCAACAGCAAAATCTCCGAAACGCAAGTTGTTTCCTTGCGTGAGCGGGTAGCGGCTGAAATGCCGCAATTGGTGCAAGATCTAACTGACTTGGTTGCTATTGAGTCGGTCAGTTCAGATTCAAAGAAAGCCGCAGAAATCCGCGAATCTGCAAACTTTGTGGCTGAAAAATTCAAAGAGCTGGGTTTTCAGGTTTCGTTGCGAACTTCCACCAATCAGCATAAAGAAACCGGTCATCCAGCGGTTTTGGCTCAAAAACGCAATTTTCCCGGTAAACCAACAGTGTTGCTTTATGCTCATCACGATGTGCAGCCAGTTGGGAACGAAGATCGGTGGATGACAGATCCCTTGGTGGCAACTGAACGCAATGGGCGTTTATTTGGGCGTGGCTCGGCCGACGATGGCGCGGGCATCATGTCGCACGTCGGCGCTCTGCGGGCGTTAGGCGACGACCTGGGTGTAAACGTCGTGGTTTTCATCGAGGGCGAAGAGGAGATCGGTTCACCTACCTTTACCAATTTTATTCGCGAAAACCACGAAGTCTTGGCAGCTGACGTGATTATTGTGGCGGATTCTTCCGTATGGACCGAAGAGATCCCCGCTATTACCGCAACTTTGCGTGGCCTAGTTAACCTGGATGTGAAAGTAAAAGTGTCAAATCATTCAGTTCACTCTGGCGCTTTCGGCGGCCCGGTTGTGGATGCGGTAACTGCGGCAGCGCACTTGATTTCGACTCTACACGACGAAAACGGGGATGTAGCAGTACCCGGACTAGAACCTGGCCCGACACAAACAGTTGAGTGGGAGGAAAACGAGTTTCTCCGGGCGGTAGGAGCTGTCCCCGGGTTGGAGTTACAAGGAACGGACAGCCTCACGACGCGTCTGTGGTCAAAACCTGCGATTTCAGTCATCGGCATGGACGTGACTCCGGTGGTGGATGCGGCCAATGCGATTGCCCCAGAGTGCAAATTCCGCTTATCTTTGCGGCTAGCTCCACAACAAGATCCGTGTGAGGCCGCCGAAAACTTAGCTGCCTACGTGGAGTGTCAAACGCCTTTTGGAGCCGAGGTTTACACAAAGGTAGCGGAATACGGTGCAGGCTTTACAGTCGATACCAATGATCCACTGGTAGAAACCATGCACGAAGCCCTGTCACTGGCTTGGGGGAGTCAGTCCGTCAACATTGGCCAGGGCGGTTCAATTCCTTTTATCGCGGACTTCAAACAAGAGTTCCCGCAAGCTGCGGTGCTAATAACAGGAATTGAGGATGCGGCTTCAAATGCCCACTCAGAAAATGAGTCAGTGTCCCTGAAAGTGCTGGAAAACGCTACTTTGGCTGAAGCTCTGTTTTTGGCTAGCTTAGCTAAGAGCTAGCGCAAGCCAACTCTTGCAGTGGCAGTACCTACCCACTTGAATTTTCCAGTCCCCCGACCAGACTCTGCTCCGGGCGAGTTGCGCGTGTTATTCACGGGAAATTGGGATTTTTCAGGACCAAACCCGTTGGCGGGAGCACAGCCGCCAACTGGTGTACCTTTGCTGTCCACGAACCAGGCACTGCATGAACTAGCCGAGGGATTTGCAGCCGTCTGTCCTAAAGCAGCAGTGGAAGTTCAACCTTTCGGTGGCGGCACTGCTTTCCAAGATAGTGTCACAGACAGTTCTATCTGGGCTTTTTCTCAAGGTAGACGCGAATCTACTTCAGCGGGAATAGCGCGGGAATTGTTGGAAAAGATGACTCAGGACTGTCCGATGCCCCGGTTGGTGTTGCTAAATGGCGGTTTGAATTGGCAGCCCGACTTGGGATTAGGTTTCGTTAGAACGATTAGCGCGGATTATTCACTGTCCTGGGATTCTCCGAGAGCCAAAGTTTTTGATGCTTTAGCCGCAGTGCATGAAAGCTTAGTGGGTTTACCGCTTTACTATTTGGCAGATACGCAGCGCCGATTGTTGGGCTTGGATTCAATTGTGATGGTGAACCCTTTGCTGCAAGCGCGCTCACTCGACGGTTTTCGAGCTATTGCAATAGAAAACGAGGTTTCACCAGAGGTAGATCCCTTCTGGGCTGCTGAACAGTGGGGCAAAGCTTTGGCAGAATACGCGAAAGTTAGGCCGACTAATACTTTTACTTTTCCAACAGATTTTGCAGCTGTGGATGTTCGGGCAACGGATCCGCGATTTATCAAGGGCGGCGGAGCTGGGGGAGGACTGGGAGCTTTGTTGGCGGCGCTCGGGGTAACTCTGTGCGATACCAGCGAAGTCTTGGGAGAAGTGACGAGACTAGGCGAGCAAATTTCGCACTTTGATTTAGTGGTTGTGGCAGAACCTTATTTGGATGTGGGAAGTTTATTGGATTCAACTATTAGAGCTATCACGTTTGCGGCTTTACAATGGTCGATTCCAGTCGTGGCGGCTACTTTAGAAATCACTATGAGTAGGCACGAGCTGGCTGGTTTTTATCTCAACGGCGCATCAAAATTGCGGACAGGAAAAGGATTATTTGATTTAGGGCGCAGACTGGGCCAAACTTGGGGAACCAGGCCTTAAGCCGACCGGAAACAAAAAGCGCATTCTAGATAGTTGGGTAAAACGGATGTGTAAATGATGGGTGAATTAGGCAAGATGGGACAAAGAAACGACTCTAAAGCAGTGAAAGCAGAGCAGCGCAACGACCGCAGCATTGGGAGCAATGATCGCCCAGTTTTGCTGGTTTCTCTGCAGACGGCATTGCCGGTAATGGCTGGATACGTTGCGATTGGCATGGCGGCTGGAATCATGCAGCAACAAATTGGCATGAATGTTTGGCAAGTTTTTCTTTTTAGTCTGATTTTTTATTCTGGAGCTGGACAATTTATGTTGCCTAATTTGTGGTTAGCTGGGACTCCTTTGGCGTCAGCTATAGCGTCTATCGGGTTTGTCAATAGTCGCCAAGTGTTGTACAGTGCTGCACTCTCACAGTATTGTCGCAGTTCTAAAAAGTGGCAGTCCTTTCTGTTCGCAGCTACAGTAACCGACGAGACTTTTGGCGTTAATGTGAGCCGTTTTAAAAAAGGCGGCTATCCGGTTAGTCAGGCTGTTTGGGTAAATTTATTTAGCGTCTTTTCGTGGGTTATATCAAATATTATTGGGGTAGTTATCGGTGAAGCCATGTCTATCCCACAAGTGATTGCCTCTTTCGCTATGACTTCGATTTTTATCTGCTTGTTAGCTACCCAAAAATTTGATCGAGTCACTTTGATAGTAAGTGGGGTCTCTGCACTAACAGTGTGTATTTTGAAAGCAATTGGACTCAGCGGTCCAGCTATTTTATTGGGGGCAATTTGTGGGGTAATAGTCGGTTTACTCGTCGATAAAGGACGAAGGAACTTGGAAGTTAGTTGCGGTGTAGAAAGGGAATCCAGGGGGTGAGCGCTACAATGACTTGGCAAATTTTTTTATTGGTATTACTAGGGTGTGCTCTGCCCATACTAGTTTTTCGAGTAGTGCCGCTGTTTGTACTCAAAGGTCGAGAGCTATCTCCAAAAAATCAACGAGCCTTGAGTTTGATTCCTCCAGCCGCTTTTGCGGCCTTGGTGGCTAACGACCTATTTTCAGCAGATATGTTTGACGAGGGAATACTGGCAGGCGTCCTACCCTTGGTGGCAGCAGCAATAGTTTTAGTGGTTGCGCTGTGGACGAAAAATTTGCTAGCTTCCGCACTGACCGGGGTAGTTTCGATCAGCGTAGTATATTTCGTGCTGAGTATATAACTGAAAGTATATGGAGACCTGCTCGCCCAAATGACTCTAGATGGGGTCATAATGGTGGGTAGTACTTCCTTCAGGTGAGGAGAGAGATGTCTGAGACAACAATTTCAACGACTGCCCACGGAGTGACGTTAACTGGCCAGGCTGCTCAAAAAGTAAAAAGTTTGTTGGAACAAGAAGGGCGCGACGATTTGCGTCTGCGCATTGGGGTTCAGCCCGGTGGTTGCTCTGGTTTGATTTACCAGTTGTATTTTGACGACCGCCTGTTAGATGGCGACGCGGTAGTCAACTTTGATGGAGTAGATCTAGTGGTTGATCGCATGAGCGCACCATATTTGGATGGTGCCACCATTGACTTTTCGGACACTATCGAGCGGATGGGCTTTACCATTGACAATCCCAATGCACGCAATACGTGTTCGTGCGGGGAGTCGTTCCACTGATTTCATGAATCTGGGGCCTACGGGTAGGATCGGGGTGTGCTAATTACCGAGAGCACACTTTGGTCGGGGTCGCACTGTTTGGCACCAGTCACCTGGGTTACCTGATGCTTAGGTGTGGCCTAAGATGGCAGGAACTTGGAGGTTGACGAGCTCGTGAATCTAAAGGAAAAAGTGATTCCCGTCGCTGTGTTGGTGATGGGAGTGTCTTTGGCGTTGTCTGGTTGTTCTGGAAATAGTGGGGAAACTGTTCAATCCAGTAGCAGCCAAGCTCAATCCGGTACCACCGATACCCCGACTGTGGATCGTGACCCTAGCGGTGAGTTGCCAGAAATCACGGGTGAAGCTGGTTCACTGCCCGAGATGACAACGGTTTCTGCGGATCCACCGGAGAATATTACTGTCAAGCTTCTGGATGAAGGCGATGGGGATGTCGTTGGTCTGGACGACATAGTGACCGTGAACTATGCGGGTTGGCTGTGGTCTGATGGCACGCTCTTCGATAGTTCTTACGATAGAGGCTCGTCTACTTTCAGCTTGAACAGTGTCATTGAGGGTTGGAAATATGGTTTAGCTGGACAAAGTGTCGGCGATCGCGTTGAGTTGATTGTGCCAGCAGAGTATGGGTACGGGGAACAAGAACTCGACGGTATTCCAGCTGGCTCTACTTTGGTGTTCGTGGTGGAGATTTTAGGTTCCAGTGCGGTTGACACCACAGAGCTGGAAAATGCCACGGCCACAGGCAACGCCTTGCCTTCGGGGATGATTATCGATGGTTCGCTAGGAGAGCAACCGGTAATTGGTTTCGAAGAGGGGGCAACGGCTCCTACCTCAGAGCAAGTGATTATCCTGGCAGAGGGAAATGGGGCGACAATTGCCGATACTGACCAGATTGTTTACCACTATGTGACTGTTCCTTGGGGTGAGACATCTAGTGCTTCTACGTCGTGGGAGACTGGGGCGGTAGTCAGCTCCGCTAGTGGAACTTTGTTTTTGGGTTCCAAGGTGGGAACGAGGATTCTGTCTGTGAGTCGGAACACTACAAGTGGAGAGATGCAGGTAACAGTATTTGACTTGGTAGCTGCTTATGATTCAGACGGAAGTTAGGGTGTCACCGGTGGGGGGTGAGTTTAGGTGGGCTGTCAATGGTTTGCCTACTGCTTATCAGTCGGGAAATTGTGCAGGAAGCGAGTTTAGGTAAAAGCCCTAGAGCTAAACTAGGATAGTTTGCCTACTTGCTTACTTGGTTGCGTAAACTACAGGTGCGGGGTTGCTTACCCTGCTGCAAAAATTTTAGCAAGTAGAAAGCGGATGCTCATGCCAGATGAGTTGAACTTATTGGTTTACAGCGATGATGCCTCTGTACGCCAAGCCGTGATCGAAGGTGTTGGACTGCGTGCTGCCAAAGGATTACCCACCATCAACTGGTTGCAGGCTGCAACTCCTCCGGCAGTTTTGCGGTTAGTCGAGGAAGTCCAGCCCGAAGTCGTGATCTTGGACGCTGAGACGCCTAAGAATGGGGGTATGTCGGTTGCCCGCCAGATCCAGGCTGAGTTAGACTATCAGCCTAATTTCGTATTTTTGGTCGCCAGGCCTCAAGATGAATGGTTGGCCAGTTGGGCGAAAGGGTCAGCTACCGTCCAAGCTCCTTACGATCCAATTGACCTGCAAGAAAAGATTGCCGCCGTTTTGGCTCGGGAACTCTAAAAATATGCAAATGTGGCAAGAAATCGGTCCCAAGATGGTGGCCGGTAAGGTTTTGTCTTACGACGACACCTACCAGCTGATGGATCGAGTTATGACCGACCAGCTAGGGGAAATCCGGTTAGCGTCTTATTTGTCTTTGCTGCAAGCCCGGGGAGTAACGGTGAGTGAACTCCAGGCTTTGGCTGATTCAATGCGAGACCACGCGGTAAAAATTGATTTGCCGACTGCTGCCTTGGACATTGTGGGTACGGGCGGAGATCAGGCTGGAACTGCGAATTTTTCGTCGATGGCGGCCATAATTGCCGCCGCTTGCGGCGTTCCCGTGGTCAAGCACGGCAATCGCTCTGCCACCTCGGCTTGCGGGGCAGCGGATGCCCTAGAGGCTTTGGGTGTGAAAATTGATTTGAGCACTGAGCGAATCGAACAAATCTTTCGCGAGACCGGCATGGCGTTTCTATTTGCTAATAAGTTCCACCCGTCGATGAAATATGCCGCTCCAGTTCGTCGCGAATTGTCCTTTCGAACAGTTTTCAACCTGTTGGGACCGCTGTCGAATCCAGCACGAGTTCAGGCAATGACGGTTGGGGTGTCCCAATCTAGCTCAGCGCCTCTAGTGGCTGGAGTATTTGCCCAACGTTCCAATTCGGCGCTAGTGTTTCGTGGCAATGACTACGGTTTGGACGAACTGACTAATGTCGAACCCGCTACAATCTGGTGGGTAAAAGACGGCCAGGTGGAATGCTCGGAAATCGATTTTTGCTCAGAACTGGGATTGCCTTCCGTACAGCTAAGCGAGTTACAAGGCGGGGATCCTAGTTACAATGCGAAATTGATTTGGCAGATGGCCTCTGGGGAGAGTCGGGCTATGACCACGGTGGCCTGTTTGAATGCGGCTGCAGGATTGATCAGTGCTGAACCGGTGGTTGAGACAATTGACTTGGGTACTAGGAGCACACTAGCTGAAAAATTTGGTCGAGCCTTTACACTCGCCGAACGTGCGATCCGCGATGGGCGAGTCAAAGCACTGTTGGAGCGGTGGATTGCACTGAGCAAATAGCAGCTGGCAAAGCGAAGTCTCCAGGGGATAGATCGGGGCTTCTGTCTGGGATGCGGATATTTAGATGCTCATTCACCTGGCCGCTGCTAGTAGTCATCGGCAGACTACATGGCGGTATTGGCGTCGCGTGTGTCTGCCAGATGGGTAGAACATTGCTGGAAATGGTAGCTCACGATACAGTGGTGTGGGAGTTGCATGGA
>CBCPNB010000069.1:0-13999 GCA_965120455.1 uncultured Actinomycetaceae bacterium
GACTCCTGCACTATCTGTAGGAGAGCCCCCATAGGCAGTCCAGCTATAGAGGTCACGAATCGCAGATTCACACCAAGCAAACCCACATAATTCCGCTTTTCCCCTAGCTACCACTATTTACTTCCCGGTTACTAAGGTCACCAGGTTGGAATCCACGAAAGCAAAGCCAGGTTCGATTTCCAATTCGTGCAACTCACCTTGAGTATCCTCAATTTTGACGACTCCAGGGTTCAAAACGGATAGCAAAGGTTGGCGTCCAGGCAAGATACCCAGCGAGCCGTCGACTGCCGGAATCGAAACCTGTCTAGCCTCTCCATCCCACAGTGACCTGGTTTTGGAAACCACCTGAACACGTAAAACTGCACTAGACATTTCCAGCCCCTACTGGTTTTGCATCTCGTTCCAACGACGCTCTAGGTCATCGATTCCACCAATGTTGAAGAACGCCTGTTCAGGAATGTGGTCGTAAACGCCGTCAGCAATTCTGCGGAATGCTTCAATTGTTTCATCCAATGGCACTGTGGAACCGGGTACACCCGTGAATTTTTCAGCCATGTAAGTGTTCTGAGACAAGAACTGTTCCATCCGGCGAGCTCGCGCTACCGTAATCTTGTCCTCTTCCGACAATTCATCGACACCCAAAATAGCAATAATGTCTTGCAGTTCCTTGTTCTTTTGCAAAATCTGCTTGACGCGGGTCGCTACTTCATAGTGTTCCCTACCCACGTATTTTGGATCCAGCAGACGAGAAGTCGAAGCCAAGGGGTCAACTGCTGGATACAAACCACGCGAAGCAATTTCACGGGACAACTCAGTCGTGGCATCCAAGTGCGCGAACGTCGTCGCTGGAGCAGGGTCAGTGTAGTCGTCAGCCGGCACGTAAATGGCCTGCATGGAGGTAATCGAGTGGCCACCAGCTGAGGTAATTCGCTCCTGTAGTACACCCATTTCGTCAGCCAAGTTCGGCTGGTAACCCACAGCCGAAGGCATACGACCCAACAGCGTCGAGACCTCCGAACCTGCCTGAGTGAAACGGAAAATATTGTCGATAAACAACAACACATCCTGGTTTTGCACGTCACGGAAGTATTCGGCCATAGTCAAAGCCGACAAAGCCACGCGCAAACGCGTCCCCGGCGGCTCATCCATTTGTCCAAATACCAAGGCCGTCTTGTCAAAGACGCCAGCATCTTCCATTTCGTGAATCAGGTCGTTACCCTCACGGGTACGCTCCCCCACACCTGCAAACACGGACACACCACCGTGATCCTGGGCGACGCGTTGAATCATTTCTTGAATCAACACGGTTTTACCCACCCCAGCACCACCGAACAAACCGATCTTTCCACCCAACACATATGGGGTCAGCAAGTCGATGACTTTGATCCCGGTTTGGAACATGCGTGTTTGTCCCTCAATTTGGTCAAATGGCGGAGGATCTCGGTGAATGGGCCAGCGTTCTTTGATTTCTAGTTTCTCGCCTTTAGCCAAATTCAGGCAATCACCGGTCACGTTAAACACGTGCCCTTTGGTGACGTCGCCAACTGGCACCTGGATGGGTGCTCCTGTATCTGTCACTTTTGCCCCACGCACCAGGCCGTCAGTTGGCTTCAATGAAATAGCCCTGACCAGATTATCACCCAAATCCTGAGCCACCTCTAAAGTGATCGTGGTGACAGAGCCGTTTTGTTCAGCAATATCAACTTTTAGCGCGTTGTATAACGCCGGGATAGCATCCGGAGGGAACTCCACGTCAACAACTGGACCAACTACACGGGCTACCCGCCCTTCAGCTGCTCTTAGATCAGCATTACCCATAGCTTCTAACTTCTCCATCCGTGTCTAGCGTTTCCCTGTCAGTGCATCGGCACCCGACACGATCTCGGTGATTTCTTGCGTAATTTCTGCTTGACGAGCCTGATTCGCCAAGCGGGTATAGTTCGTGATGAGATCCCGCGCATTCTCGGAAGCCGTACGCATCGCTCGTTGGCGAGAAGCCAACTCAGAAGCAGCCGCCTCCATCATGGCCGCCGCAATCCGATTCGACACGTACATGGGCAACAACCTGGCCAAGACTTCTTCTGCGCTGGGAATGAATTCGTATTCTGGATACAGTCCAAAGGAACCAGACGTTGACTCTACCGTCCCGCCTAAATCTACCGGCACATTTACCACTGTCAGTGGCAGCATCTGGCGAACTTCAGGCACTTGGCGCAGCATAGACACAAAGCGGGTGAACACCAGGTGCAATTCACTCACCCCAGTTTGTGGATCTGGATCCAAGAACTTGTTTAACAATAAGTCGCCAATTTCGTACATCACTTCAGTGGAAGGATTATCCGAGTTACCTTCCCAAGCGTGCTCAACCGGGATGCCGCGAAATTTGCAGTAACCAGTGGCTCTGCGTCCCACCACGTATAAGACTGGCTCTTTGCCGTCTTTGCGCAACTCTTGCAGTAATTTATCCGTTTCCCGCAAAATCGTAGATGAATAGGCACCAGCCATACCTCGATCTGAAGCAATCGCCAACACAGCCACCCGCTTTGTGTCAGTTCGCTCGGTAGTCAACGGATGGTTGAAATTGGTGTGCGCCGAGAGAGCTTGCAGAGCTTGCGTGATTGCTCGCGTGTAGGGGTCGGCCTCAGTGGCACGGCGCCGAGCTGCCCCCACGCGGGAGGCGGCAATCATTTCCATCGCGTTGAAGACTTTTTCGAGAGTCTCTGTCGCGCGGATCTTTTGCTTGTAGATCCTTTGTGATCCGGCCATGGCGCTTTTACTCCGAGTCGATAGCTTTGCGGGCTCCGCGCACTAGTTCTTCTTGAGTGCGCTCTGCTTCAACTTCACCTGTGTCCTCCACGGTGCGACCTTGGGCACTCACAAACAGCTTGTGGTGTTCCTCGACGACTTTCTTCAATTTAGCTTCAGTGTCGTCCTTGAGCTGACCTGTTTCTTGGATGGTAGCAATCACTTTGGAGTGCGACTTTACGTAGTCCAACAGCGACGCCTCGTAATTGTGCACCACGGAGACTTCTAACTCATCTAAGTAGCCGTTGGTAGCCGCCCAAATCGAGACCACCTGGTCGGGCACAGGCATTGGAGAAGCTTCAGCTTGCTTCAACAGCTCCATGATCCGCTCACCTCGGGTCAGCTGAATTCGAGTCGTTGCATCCAAGTCGGAGGCAAACATAGCGAAAGAGGCCATCGAACGATACTGAGCCAAAGTAATCTTCAAAGTACCGGCCACCTTTTTCATGGCTTTAATCTGGGCGTCACCACCCACACGAGAAACCGAGATACCCACGTCAACTGCCGGACGCTGATTCGCGTTGAACAAGTCTGACTGCAAGAAAATCTGGCCGTCGGTAATCGAAATAACGTTAGTGGGGATGTAGGCCGACACATCATTCGCTTTGGTTTCCACAATTGGCAAACCAGTCATGGAGCCACCGCCCAACTCGTCGGAAAGTTTGGCGCAACGCTCCAACAACCGCGAATGCAGGTAGAACACATCCCCCGGGTAAGCTTCCCGTCCCGGCGGACGACGCAGTAACAAAGACACCGCCCGATAGGCATCAGCCTGCTTGGAAAGATCGTCGAATACGATCAGCACGTGTTTGCCACCATACATCCAGTGCTGGCCGATCGCCGATCCCGTGTAAGGAGCCAAATATTTGAAACCAGCCGGATCAGCAGCAGTGGCAGCCACAATCGCGGTGTATTCCAGAGCTCCAGCCTCTTCCAGTTGTTTGCGCACGGACTGAATCGTGGATGCTTTCTGACCGATCGCCACGTAAATACAACGGACTTGCTTTTTAGGATCCCCGGTCAGCCAATTTTCGCGTTGGTTACGGATGGCATCTAAAGCAATCGCGGTTTTACCGGTCTGGCGATCTCCAATGATCAATTGGCGCTGACCTCGACCAATGGGAATCATCGAATCGATGGCTTTTAGTCCAGTTTCCAGTGGCTCGAACACGGATTTGCGCTGCATCACTCCAGGAGCCTGTAGTTCCAGGGCGCGCCGCTCTGGCAAATCGCGGATCTCACCTAAACCGTCAATTGGCTTACCCATTGGGTCAACTACGCGTCCAAGGTAACCATCGCCAACTGGCACTGAAAGAACTTCACCAGTTCGGTAGACTTCCTGTCCCTCTTCGATGCCAGAAAAGTCTCCCAAAACGACGACACCGATTTCACGGGGTTCTAGGTTCATGGCCATTCCCATGGTGCCGTCTTCGAAGCGCAGCAGCTCGTTTGCCATTGCCCCCGGCAAGCCTTCTACATGGGCAATCCCGTCCGAAGCTTCAATCACGTGCCCGACCTCTTCGGTGGCCACTTTTGAGGGCTCAAAGGATTCCATAAAAGAATCCAGGGCTGCCCTAATCTCTTCCGGGCGAATTCCCAGATCAGTCATTAGTTCTTCCTAATCCTATTTGTCAGAGCCCGCACTACTGCGCGCTTCAAAAGTTCAGTCAGTTTTTCAACATTTGGCGAAGACTAAGCAGATCCGTAAGTACCGACGCTTCAACCACGTGATTGGCGCTCGTCACGCGAAAACCGCCAATCAAATCCGGGTCGACTCTCTGCGTCAACACGATCGGCTTATTCATCTTCTTTTGCAAAAGGTCGTGCAATCTAGCAAACTGCACCTCACTGAGCGGTTGAGCTGAAGAGACCGTGTACAAATACTGACCACGCAAATGCACAGCTTCGTAAGCATAGTCCATCAAGATAGACAGAACCCTGCCGCTTTGCGTGCGCTGCACTGCTCGCATAACTAGGCGCTTGGTCACTGGCAAAACTTTGCCATCCAAAATTCCGCTGATGAATTCAGCTCTTTGCTGGCTAGACCCTAGGTAGCTGGAGGCCACCGCATTGCGCAAGTCTCGCGACTCTCTAAATAAGTCGTAGACCACACGCAGTTCCTGCTCCACCTGCCACAACTGGTCAGCACGGAACGCGTCCTCCAACACCGCGTGGATAGCCAATTGTTCTAGGGTCTGCACCAAAACCTCGGTTTGTCGCCAGTGCAAAGACACCAGCTTTTCGATCACTTTGAGCGTGCCCAGTTGAACGCGCTGCGACAACAGTTCCTTGGCTAAATGAACTTTGTCGTCCGCCGACCTCGACGGATCAGTCAAAGACCTGGCAACGCGTTCGTTGGAATCTAGCAGGTCGGCCACACCGAAGAGCTCTTCGGCAATTGCATTTGTATCAGCACCAGAAACCATTTCAGTTTCGAGTACCGCTTGGGCTTCGTTGCGGTTGACTTGCTGTTCAGCACTCATTTTTTGATCGCTCCCACAGGTTCGCGTCGCAGTTCAGCTTCAAGTTGATCCATAAACCGGTCGGTGACCCGGGCGGCCAGCTCGGGATCCTTGAGGGCTTCGCCGACAATCTGCTCTGCCAGTTGCGTAGCCAATTCGCCCACATCCTTGCGCAGATCCTGTTCCAGAGCTGCCTTTTCGGCAGCCAACTGGCGCTTTGTGATTTCAGTCAGGCGAGCACTCTCAGCCCGAGCTTTATCGGTTGCTTCAGCCACGATCCGCGCTGCGTCCGCCGCCGCGTCCTCGCGGACTTTACGTGCTTCTTCGTTGGCTTTGCGGACAATTTCCGCAGCCTCACGTTCAGCTGCAGCTGCATTAGCCTTCGCTATCTCAGCTGCATCCAGACCCTGGTCAATCTGTTCCTGACGTTCGTCAATCTTGCTGTAAAGGACAGGCAGAGCCCATCGCCCTAAAATCATCCACAAGATTAGGAGGACTACTGCGGCCCAAAATACTTCGTAAAGTGGAGGAATGAGTATAGAAAGTCCGCTTACCTCTTCCGTCTCACTAGCAAGTACTACGGAATCCATCATGCGAAGAAGAACAGGATGAAGCCGAGCAGACCCAAAATCTCAACCAATGCCGCACCGATGAACATGTTAGTACGCAGATTACCGGAGATTTCAGGCTGGCGAGCACTGGCCTCATTAGTTTTACCAACGAGATACCCAATGCCAATACCAGGTCCAATGGCAGCCAGGCCGTAACCGATAATAGCAATAGATCCGGTCATATTTATCCCTTACTTTCGTTGCCCGTTACCCCGATGGTGACAGGCGAAGACAATACTCGGTGCCCTTTCGCACCACCGTGCTCATTGCCAGCAAAACCTAGTGAGCCTCCACAGACAGACTAATGTAGATAGCTGTCAAAATCGTGAATACATATGCCTGCAGAACTGCGACGAATAACTCGAAACAAGTCACAGCCAACGATCCAGCAAAAGTTAACACAGCTAGTGCCTTCAACCCCGGTGCTGCCAACAACAAAGACTGAGTACCAAAATACGTAATTGCCAACAGCATGTGACCGGCCATCATGTTGGCCAACAGACGGATGGTCAAGCTAACTGGGCGGACAATGAAGTTGGAGATGAACTCAATCGGCGTCAGTAGGATATACAGAACCCACGGCACACCCTCTGGCATCGTCTGCTCTTTCAAATACCGCCACAAACCCCTGGCCTTAATCCCCGACGCGATATAGAGCACCCAAACGTAGAGGGCAAACATAAGCGGTACCGCTACCACCGACGAGGCCGCAGTATTGATACCAGGGACAACCCCGGTCAAGTTCATCGCTAGTACACCAAAGAAAACAAATCCCAACGACTTGGCATAACGGCGTCCCTTGACTTCACCAAGCACGTCGACGCCAATTGAGCGGCGCACAAACTCCACCACATATTCCACGCAGACCTGAAACCGCGTAGGACGTAGCTTGGCGGTCAATGCCGCCCCCCCTAGAATCGCGATAACAGCCACCATTGCTATTACACGAGCCAAGGTGAGACGGTTGAACTCAAACCAGGTTCCCTCGCCGAATATGACATCTGGAAAAAAGTCGGACAGCCCAGGCTGGTGGACTTCCGTATCAGGATTTTGGAGGGTATCCACTATCACCGGTACGAAAGTGGCGGCCACTATAGCCACCAAGATAATAGCGACAACGCTCCACCAAAGTGGTAGCCTACGAGACTTCTTCGTCTTTGGCTCTACAGCCACAGTCGCGGTTGACAGGATAACCCCCTGTAAACTAATGCACCAAAAACAGCGCAAGCACGGCATTCTCGCTCTGGAAGACTAGGTGTCTCCCAGTAGCCCCTCTCATTCTAGCAAGTTTGGGTCCCATCGTCACAAATTTAAATGAACAAAATCATTTGCACTCAGCCTGGACTTGATGAAGGACCCCTCAGGTTGGCAACGGCGGATCCAACAAAGGATCTCTTTTGCGAGGAAACAAGCAAACTATCTGGGTGAGAGAAATAAACAGGATGGAGCCGATGGCTGCAATTCCTCCAAAAACCCTCTCCGGAGTCAAGGATAGAGCGACAAATAACACGACAATCTTCAACAAGTAACCAAAAAAGATCCAATAGCTAGTCACCCCCGATCTTGACGTAGGAGCAGCCATCTTAGTTGTGAAAACTGTGCAAGCCGACACAGCGACATTAGCGCCAATTGCCCATCCCGTAGTCTGCCACTGCTGGGAAGTTTGGAGAGCTGCCACCAAAATGACAACACACATGATGGCGCACACAATAGCCACTGTTCTCGTGAATATTTTTAGGCGCTGTGCAAGCATAAGACACCTTTCTGGTCAAAGTGAAGTTCTAATCGGAGCACTTCCAATCAAAGTGCAGTCTCCTGTTCTGGAGCACAATCCTGCTCTAAAACACAGTTACAGTACTCAAAAAATCGACAGTCAATCTGCATCCGTGGAGTTTTACCTCCCAGGTGGATTCTCTGGCTCATCCAGGCTCTTCTGGGGCTCCGGGGTATTTTCCTCTACTGACTCTTTGCCAAATAAACCTTCTGTCCCCAAGACCTCTACCCCTTGGGGTCTGGAAATCACCTGGATGCCATCATCAATTAAACGACTGCCATCTGGTGTTCCTGGACCAGGACCTGCAGCGCGCTTCCCCGGAAATTGCACCCAACTGATCCACACCACCGCGATCCCAGCAATAATCAGCCAGACAATCGTCATCCACAGGGGAACCAACATTAATGACAGTGCACTAATGCAAAAATAAGCAGTCCAAGTCCACATAATCATGACCACCCCGCGATGGGAGTGCCCCCGCACCAGTAATCTGTGGTGCAAATGCGTGCGATCAGCGGCAAAAGGGCTCTTACCATGCAACATGCGTGAAGTTGAGGTAATCACCAAGTCCAAAGTGGGAATCAACACCACGGCAATTGGCACAATAATTGGCAAAAAACCAGCCAGGGAAACACTATCGGTTAGCCGACTCGGATTAATTTGACCCGTCACAATGATGGCGGCTGAAGACATGATTAGTCCCAGAACCATTGCCCCCGAATCGCCCATAAAAATTGAAGCCGGGTGAAAGTTGTACCAAAGAAAGCCGATACAACAACCAGCCAGTGCAATGACGATTACGGCAGCAACCGTGGCATAGGAAGTAGCTCCAAATTGCCGTGCCAGAATATAGGAGTAGAAGAAAAAACTTAAGCCACCGATGGCAATGATGCCAGCTGCCAATCCATCTAAGCCATCTACAAAGTTGACGGCGTTGATGATGGCGACCATTAAGATGACTGAAACGATCAAGGAAAGTCGAGAAGAACCAATGGTGACACCAAAAATTGGAAAACTGATCAGTTGAACTCCCTGCATGGCCATAACTGCGGTAATCAGGATCTGACCAGCCATTTTGGTCATCCAGTCTAAGTCCCAGATGTCGTCGATTACGCCGAGCAAACAAATGGCCACTACCCCAACCGCAACTGCCCAAATGACCGAGTCGTCGTAGAGAGGACGCAAGTAGGGAATTGCGTAGCCAATAATAACTGCAACCTCAAATCCGGTAGCTATCGCTACTCCACCTAGACGTGGAGTGGGCACCACGTGCACGTCGCGTTCGCGCAGAGGAGTTAGAATTCGAAAAGTCAAAGCCAATCGCCGCAGCATTGGCGTACACAAAAGTGTCACCGCCATGGCCACCACCATCAGCAATAAATAGACCTTCACGAGGTAGATCCCCCAAGGGCAGAACCAAAAAGCTGCTCTAAAGTAACTGGACCGGGACGCAAAAGTTCAGGAACAGACTGAGTCAAATCCACAATCGTGGACGATTCACCGATTTTAGTTTGCCCTCCATCAAAGTAGATGGCCACCTGGGAGCCAAAGTATTGTTTAGCTTCCGACACATTTTGGGCGGGAGGCTTTCCAGTTAGATTCGCCGAAGTCACCGCCAAGGGACCCGTAATTTCTAAAATCGCCAGGCAAGTCCGCTCATCTGGCACCCGCACCGCCACAGTGCCCCGGTGTTTAGCACTCTCCCAGCCTAATCCCGGTTTAGCGGGCAAAATTATCGTTACCGATCCTGGCCAAAAATGAATAGCTTTCTCTATCAGTGCCAACTTTGGGTCGTCTGGGCCAATGTCTGCCAGTGCGAGTGCCTCTTTGGCGCTAGCAACCAAAACCGGGGGGGGCATCGATTCGTCTCTCCCTTTTGCACGTAGCAAGCGACTCACAGCCAGAGCAGAGAAAGGATTCGCTCCAATTCCATAAACAGTATCCGTTGGCACAACCACTAGTTGGTCACTTTGGATCGCGTGGCGAATCTGATCAGCTGAGTGCAACAAGTCCTCGTAGCGCAGCACAACACTGGGGGGACTAGAACTATTTGAAAGAGCACTCACAGAACTATTTTTACATGTTGGCAAAACATCATCATCTTGGTTGAGAGCAAAACTAGTGTAATCAGCAGACTTCAAAAACGATTCAGTGGAGTAAGTATTAGAGATATTTATATTTTCACAGAAGTAAGTGGAGTAAAAACTGACTTTATCAACAGTATTTATCAACTCAATGGAATGTTCGTTGGAAAATATTTTTGTATCTTCAAATGACAGTTTCGAACTAGCTTTCCCCTCTTGCCGGATCAAATCTAAATGTGTATTCCCAGCAATATCCCACTCCACCTGCTCCATTTTAGAAGCCACCACGAAACGTTTTCTGCCAGTTAAATCGGTTTCCACCCTGGCCGTAGCAAACCCCAATTGGAGCATGAATTCGCGCATGAACTCACATTGTTCTTCAGCCAACTCCATGATGAACAGCCCGCCAGCATTCAACAACTCAAAGGAGCGATTCGCCATACCTCGAGGTATCACCAAGCCGTCTTCTCCGCCACCATAAAGCGCCACATCTGGATCCGCCAAGGCCTCCACCTGCAGAGGTCGAGCCCTAACGTAGGGCGGATTGCACACCACTAAATCGATTTTGCCCGCCAGTTCAGGCAAGGCAGTTAGTGCATCACCATGCACTAACTGCACGCGCGAGCCACGCGCAAAGTGGGGCGCACAAGAAACAATGTTGCGCCTAGTATAAGGCACCGCTTGCTCACTGATTTCTACCAAATAGACCCAACAATTGGGATTTTCCGTGGCCAGCGCTAAACCAATTGCTCCAGAACCGGCACACAGGTCAGCAATTAGTACTTCTCCTGAAGTTTTTTGCAAAAAAGGTTTTGCCAGATCGGGAATCAATTCAGTTTCCGGGCGACAACAAAACACTCCTGGGCCTGCTACCAATTTCAAGGAACGAAAATACATTTCGCCCATTACGTGCTGCAAGGGCACTCGCGCTGAGCGCTGTTTAATGGCCGTCTGGTATTTTTCAGCCACGCCCGGCTCTAACGTTTGAGGCACCGCCAGCAAAGACGGAGCCTCCAGTACCCACTGCAACAACCACTTGGCTTCAATCGGTGCCATCCCGTGAGCAGTTAGCTCAGACTCACCCCAGGACAATAATTTCGCCGCGCTAACCTCTTTAGCTGGTTCATCTTGTTCGTCTTGCGGGCAAGTAGAACGTTGCAGATTAGATTTCATCAGGAGCTATGTCCCGCGCTAACAGCCTCTAAACGCGCTGCCTCGTCCTTTTCGATAGCTGAGCGAATCACCGGCTCTAAAGCTCCCTCCAACACTTGATCTAGGTTATAAGATTTGTAGCCCGTCCGGTGATCGGCGATCCTATTTTCTGGAAAATTATAGGTACGGATGCGTTCAGAGCGATCGACCGTGCGCACCTGTGACAAACGCTGTGCGGAAGCCTCCGCCTCGCGTTGCGCCTTTGCTTCCGCCAACAAACGCGCGTGCAGCACCTTGAGCGCTGCCTCCTTATTTTGCAGCTGCGACTTTTCATTTTGCATCGATACCACGATCCCCGTGGGCAAGTGCGTGATCCGCACCGCCGAATCGGTCGTATTCACGCTTTGGCCGCCCGGACCCGAAGAGCGATACACGTCGATACGCAAATCGTTCGGATCGATTTCGATCGTGTCATCCTCCTCAATTTCTGGCATGACAAACACTCCCGCCGCCGAAGTATGCACCCGTCCCTGTGACTCAGTCACCGGCACGCGCTGCACCCGGTGCACTCCCCCCTCGTACTTCAAGTGTGCCCACACTCCCTCTTCGGGCGCAGGATTGCCCTTCGCCCGAATTGCCAGCGAAATTTCCTTAAAACCACCTAACTCAGTGTGGGTTGCCGACAATTCAACTACCGACCAGCCTTTGGTTTCCGCATAGCGCATGTACATGCGCGCCAAATCGGCGGCAAATAAGGCAGACTCCTCGCCTCCTTCGCCAGCTTTAATTTCTAGAATCGCATCGCAAGCGTCGTCAGGATCGCGCGGTGCCAGAATCCGCACCAGCTTTTCGTGAGCCTCCTGGCGGGCACTCTGCAGTGACTCTACTTCGACAGCAAAGGCCTCGTCCTCAGCAGCCAGTTCTTGGGCCGCTTCCAAATCATCTTCAATTCGCTGTAAAACTTCGGCTGCCTTAACCACTCGCCCCAGCTGAGCGTATCGGCGCGTCACTTTGCGAGCACGCGACTGATCCTCGTGCAACGTTGGATCAGCCAGCTGTTTTTCCAGCTCGCGGTATTCTTCAGTTAGTGCCAAAGCTACCTGTAATTCTTCGGATAACGCCACAATCACTCGATTCTAAAAATTTCCAACCACTCAAATAAAACAAACCCGATCAAATTTGGGTACGCAAAAGGGCGTCGACTCGCAGCCGACGCCCCCTGCAATCAAGCTATTTCTGTTTCGCGTTGCGCTTGCCGTAGCGAGCCTCAAAACGAGCCACTCGGCCACCAGAATCCAAAATCTTTTGCTTACCAGTGTAAAACGGATGGCACTCAGAACACACATCCACCCTCATCTCACCAGATTCAATGGTGGAGCGGGTCACAAAACTATTTCCACAAGTACAGGTCACAGTCGTTACAACGTACGGAGGGTGAATTCCCTGTTTCATTCGATACTCCTTGGATTCTCTAGATCCGGGTCCAATGGCTAAACAACTAGCTCATCGGTGAACCGGAGCCAAAGTAAGATTTTGTCACGGTCTTCTCCTTGACGCCAGCACAAATACTGGTGAGATGTCCCTCAAGACCTCGTTTTGCCTGACGCTCAGACTATTCCTATCCCACTAATCCATTGGCGTAGTCTTTTGCATGGCCAACAAAAACTCTGCATTCGATTGAGTTTCTTTTAGCTTATTCAATACCAACTCGATGGCCTGCTGCGTATCCAAAGTGCCCAAAACACGGCGTAACCGCCACATGATGGCTAGCTCTTCTTGGCGCAGCAACAATTCTTCTCTCCGTGTTCCCGAGGCATTCACATCGATAGCTGGGAAAATCCGTCGATCGGCTAACTGGCGCGACAAACGCAGCTCCATGTTGCCCGTGCCCTTGAATTCCTCGAAAATCACTTCATCCATCTTGGAGCCAGTTTCTACCAAAGCCGAAGCAATAATTGTCAAGGAACCGCCCTCACGCAAATTGCGCGCTGCCCCAAAGAATTTTTTTGGCGGATACAAGGCCGCCGCATCCACACCACCAGATAAAATCCGCCCAGAAGCGGGAGTCGCCAAATTGTAGGCGCGCGACAAACGCGTCAACGAATCCAGCAACACCACCACGTCTTGTCCCATTTCCACCAAGCGCTTAGCCCGCTCAATTGCTAATTCAGCCACCATCGTGTGATCATTAGCTGGACGATCAAAAGTCGAAGCAATCACCTCACCCTTGACAATCGCCCGCATGTCGGTAACCTCTTCAGGCCGTTCATCCACCAACACCACCATCAGGTGAACTTCTGGATTATTCACTTCAATGGCTTTAGCAATTTGCTGGATGATCATAGTTTTACCAGCTTTTGGCGGAGCCACGATCAATCCCCTTTGGCCTTTGCCAACCGGAGCCACCAAGTCGATCACTCGCGAAGTCAAAGCCTTGGGAGTGGTTTCTAAGCGCAACTGTTGATTTGGATATTCCGGAATCAGCTTGTTGAACTCGCGGCGCTCGAGAGCCTCTTCCACTGTCATCCCGTTGACCGAGTCCACCCGGACTAATGCATTGTATTTTTGTTGACGGCGCTCACCCTCCCGGTGTTGGCGTACTTGCCCCGAAACCGCATCCCCGGCGCGCAGACCCCAACGACGCACATTCGATAGCGCCACGTACACATCGGAATTGCCTGGCAAATAACCAGAAGTGCGCACAAAAGCGTGATTTGTCTGCACATCGAGGATGCCAGCAATGGGGATGAGGACATCATCTTCTCGAATTTCTGGACCATTGTCACGAAGAGGACGGTTTTGCCGGTCACGACGGTTGCGCCAAGTCCGCTGCTCACCGCGCTCATGACCAGCATGCTCCACACGCTCTTGACGCTCAGAGCGGTCTGAACGCTCTCGATAATCGTTGCGATCATTTCTCTCTGGGCGCTCCACTCTATCAAGGCGACCATTGCGCTCCTGGCGGTTGCGCCAAGTCCGCTGCTCACCGCGCTCATGACCAGCATGCTCTGTCCGCTCCTGGCGCCCCGACCAATCCCCCTTATCCACGCGCTCTACGTGTTCTGCGGGTTCACTTCGCTTGGCATCGTATCGGCCATAACCATTATGGTA
>CBCPNB010000070.1:0-13902 GCA_965120455.1 uncultured Actinomycetaceae bacterium
ATGCCGAGCTTTTTGCCAAGTTGGAAAAAATCTCCACTGCCACTTTGAACACAATGCTGCGCAAGCGCGGAATCACTAACTCAACTATCGAGGGACTAAAACCCACTCAAACGGGTCAAATTGTAGGGCGCGCCCGCACTTTACGCTACGTTCCTTTGCGCGAAGACCTATTCAAAAAATTTGGTGGAGGCTTCAACGCCCAAAAACGCGTCATCGACGACCTGAACCCCGGGGAAATTTTGGTGATGGAGGCTCGTGGTGAAACTACTTCAGGCACGTTGGGCGACATTCTAGCGATGCGGGCAAAAGTTCGCGGTGCAGTCGGTATCATCACCGATGGCGGTGTGCGCGATCTGGGAGCAGTCACTGAAGTTGGTCTGCCTGTTTTTCACTCTGGAGGCCATCCCGCAGTTTTGGGACGCCGCCACGTGCCCTGGGACACTGACATCACGGTCAGTTGCGGCGGCGCCACCGTGCAGGTTGGAGATGTGATTGTAGCGGATGCCGACGGCATTATCGTAATTCCCGCTGATTTAGCCGAGGAAGTGGCGATTGAGGGAGCTGCGACAGAAGCCAGGGAGGCCTTCATTCTAGATGAGGTTGCCAAAGGCGCACCCATCAAAGAGATTTTTCCCATGAATGAGGAATGGAAGGCGCGCTACGCTGATTTCCAAGCTCAAACCGCTCAGACAACAAATAGTATTGCCCAAGCTGAGAACAAAAAATAGTGTGTAGATCGATTTTCTGAGAGCAAGTCGAAAGAGATAACCATGCTGGATGATGCAACTATCGCAGCTATCGCTGACGAACTAGTTTTAGCCGACCAAAACCGCCAACCTGTCCCCCTGCTGACCGCTCGCTATCCAAAAATGGAAGTGGAGGACTCCTACAAAGTGCAATCTTTGTGGAGGCAGCGAAAAGAGGCTGCCGGTGGCGTGGTTAGGGGTCACAAAATTGGTTTGACTTCCAAAGCCATGCAAGATGCTACTGGGATTACGGAACCGGATTATGGCGTGATTTTTGAAGACATGATCTTCGAATCTGGTTTGTCAGTACCCTGGGAGCGCTACACGCATCCGCGCATCGAAGTGGAGTTGGCGTTCGTGCTCAAAGATGAATTGCGCGGCCCGGGAGTAAACATTTTTGACGTTTTGCGCGCTACCGAATATGTGGTTCCGGCTCTAGAGATTTTGGACTCTAGAATCGAAATGAAAGGGCGCACGATTGTTGACACTATCAGTGACAATGCGGCCATGGGAGCCATGGTCATTGGCGGCACTCCGGTAGCACCCGATCAAATTGATTTGCCTCGAGTGGGGGCGGCTCTTTACGTGGACAATGAGGTAATCGAGACTGGTCTTGGTGCCGGGGTTTTAGGGCATCCCGCCAATGGGATCCACTGGCTAGCGAACCGAATCTGTCAATTTGGAGAATCGCTAAAACCTGGGGAAATTGTATTGGCTGGATCATTTACGCGGCCAGCGTGGATTTCTAAAGGACAAGCTGTATTTGCCGACTATGGCGAATTGGGGTGTGTGACGTGTCATTTCGAGTAAAGAGTGACCCACTGAAAGTGGGAATGTGGATTGCTTCTGGTTCGCCTGTGGTAGCGGAAATTTGTGCTAGCTCTGGCTTGGACTGGGTACTAATCGACGGCGAGCACGGTCCCAACGATTTGTATCGGATTCAAACGCAGCTACAAGCTTGTGCTGCTTACCCGGTGGAGGCCATGGTCAGGGTGCCTGAAGCCAGTCCGGTACTAATCAAACAATACCTGGATTTAGGTGCCATCAATTTGCTGGTGCCAATGGTGGATACAGCGGAGCAAGCCGCGCAGGTGGCTCAGGCTGTGGCTTATCCGCCAGAGGGTATTCGCGGAGTTGGTTCCGCCTTGGCTAGATCTGGGCGGTGGGGTCGTAATAAAGATTATTTATTGAATGCGCGTGCGGGAATTTCTTTGGTAGTACAAATTGAGTCGACTACCGCAGTGGAAAATGCGGCTGCCATTTTGGCTACCCCAGGGGTAGATGCGATCTTTGTTGGCCCCTCAGATTTAGCGGCAACTATGGGTCTGCTGGGACAACAAAGCCACCCGGAGGTGGTGGCTGCAGTCAAACACGTGTTTTCTTTGGCGGCTCAAGCTGGAAAGCCAGTAGGTGTGAACGCTTTTAATCCCGAGCAGGCGGCCGACTACGTTCGAGCTGGAGCTGATTTTATTTTGACTAGTGCCGACGTCACTCTCCTGACCAGTGGAACCGAAAAATTGGCGGCTCAGGCCAGAACTTTGGCGAAACTGCAATCTGTACCGATTCAGCCTTAAGAAATCAGTCTGGGAAACAGCAAAGAGCTTTGGAGAAGTAAAGGGAAATCACAGTGGAAAAACTCGATTGGCAAAGTGTAGTTGCCCAAGTGCCCTGCGACATGTACATCAACGGTGAAAGCCAGAAAGCTAAAGAAGAGGCGGTTTTTGAGGTCTTTGATCCAGCCACTGAGCAAGTAATTGCTGCGGTTGCCGATGGAGATGCTCAGGATGCGATTCGGGCTTTGGATGCCTGCGTGGAAGCACAACCACAGTGGGGGGCTTCTGCACCTAGTGTGCGTGCTAATTTGTTGCACCGTGTCTACCAGTTGACGATGGAGCGCCAAGAGGAATTGGCAACTGTTATCAGTTTGGAAATGGGCAAGCCTCTTAGTGAGGCTCGCGGTGAAGTAGCTTATGGGGCTAGCTACTTGTTGTGGTTTGCAGAATTGGTGAATCATCAGCATGGCACGATCACTCCCGGTGCGGCTGGCAATCGCCAAATTATTGCAGTTCACCGTCCGATTGGTCCCTCTTTGTTGTTGGTGCCGTGGAATTTTCCTTTCGCGATGTCTGCCCGCAAAATTGCTCCCGCTTTGGCAGCTGGTTGTACTTTCATTTTGAAGCCAGCTTCTCAAACTCCTTTGACTTCACTGGCGTTTATGAAGATTTTGGTAGAGGCTGGGTTGCCTAAAGGTGTGGGGAATATTGTCACCTCTAGTCGTTCTGCGGAAATTTCTACGACTTTGCTAGAAGATGGTCGTTTGCGCAAAATTTCTTTCACTGGCTCCACTCCGGTTGGACGCACTCTGTTGAAGCAGGCGGCTGACACCGTAGTACATTCTTCCATGGAGTTGGGCGGGAATGCTCCCTTTATTGTTTTTGCGGACGCGGATTTAGATTTAGCTGCTGAGCAGGCTTTGGATGCCAAGATGCGCAATACGGGTGAGGCCTGTACTGCTGCGAACCGTTTTTTGGTGGAAGAAAGTGTAGCTAAAGCTTTCACCCAAAAATTGGTGGAGAAAATGAGCCACCTTCAAGTTGGGCATGGTTTGGATGAGGGTACTACGGTTGGGCCGGTGATTTCTGGTAAAGCTGTTGGTGAGATGGAGCGCTTCGTCGAGTTAGCTAAAGCTCACGGCGGTACGGTGGAGTTGGGGGGCGAGCGTTTGGATCGTCCTGGCCATTTTTTTGCTCCGACCGTGATTTCGGGTATTCGCCAGGAAGACGAACTAATCGACCACGAGATTTTTGGACCAATTGCGGCAGTCTACACGTTTAAAACTGAGGACGAAGCGATTGCAATGGCCAATGCCACTATCTATGGTCTGGCTTCTTACGTGTGCACTGAGTCTTTTGTGCGCTATCAACGGGTGGCTGCTCGCTTGGAATTTGGGATGTGTGGTTGGAATAGTGGAGTCATCTCAGACGCAGCTGCTCCCTTTGGGGGCATGAAGCAATCTGGTTTAGGTCGCGAGGGCTCCCACGAAGGCATTGAAGAATTCACTGAAACTCAATACTTGTGTTTACCCACTAACTAGGCAGTACCGCTTTAATCAGCGAATACTCTTGGACTAGCCAGAATTTTCTGGCGTGGCGGCTTCTCGTGGGTGGTGTTATCCTTTCTACGCCCAAGGGAAGCCGCCCTTGTTGACTTCTCTAACCAAAGCAGGAAATCCGCCGTATTTTGTATATCTAGAGGAAGCTAATTTGCATTTCGTATCAAATCTTTAGAGTAGCCTGCAACCTGGACTACACTTTTCTTTCCATAATTTTTCCCTCTATACCTGATTTTTGCGCATATCGCACAAAAAGTTTGTGAAAACTAGTTGACATGACTCAAAACACGCTTTACACTTTTCGTATACGATTTACAGTTGATGTGGTATTCGGACTTTCTTGGGAAAGTCACGGATACTAAACGCCGTTGAAATACTATCAACCAGCTGTGATTTCATCGCACAAGGGCGTGTGGCGAAAAGAATCGGAAAGGGAATGCGAAGGTACAGTGAGCACGAAACAGGCGGAGAAGATCTCGAAGGCGGAGCTGGTTTATCAAAGTGTCCGGCAAGAGATCACTGACGGCAATGTGGCTCCCGGTGAGCGCCTGGTAATTGGCGACTTTGCCAAACGGTTTTCGTGTTCTGCTCTGCCGGTTCGCGAGGCTTTTCGCAGGCTGGAGGCTGACGGGTTGATCACCTACGAAACTAACGTGGGTGCGCGCGTGATTGAAGTTGATTTGTCAGCTTACGTAGATGCAATGCAGACAGTAAGTCTACTCGAGGCGGCGGCGACGGCTCTTTCAGCTCCCCATCTGACATTGGATGATCTAGAGGAAGCACGGATTCACCACTTGAGAATGGCTTCCATGTTGGATAGCTTTGATGCTCTCAAGTTTACTAACACGAATGAGGAGTTCCACCGGGTACTCTATCGGCGCTGTCCTAATGCTTCGCTGCTGCAGTCGTTGGAACAAAATTGGGACAGACTAAGATCATCTCGTCAATCCTCTTTTACTTCAGCTCCTAACCGAGCGCATGGCTCCGTGAAAGAACACTCTTGCATTTTGGCCCTCATTGAAGCTAGAATGCCCAGTCAAATGATTGAAAACTCGGTTCGCTTACATCGAATGCGGACTTTGAATAAAACCCTGATTTCGGCTGGTCGAGCTCCTTTGACGGACGAGTAAGTAACAAACCACAAACTCTAGAGCAGAAGAGTAAGGAAGATGAACTCAACAGAGCACCACATCCCGGAAAATATCCCTGCAGAAATTTTGCACTACATCAACGGCCAGTACGTGCCATCTAAGTCCGGCAAAACTTTCGACGTAATAGACCCGGTTACCGGCAAGCCCTACACCAAGTGCGCCTGGGGCTTAAAGGAGGACGTGGACGCCGCTGTTGCCGCAGCCAAGGAAGCTTTCGACAACGGTCCTTGGCCGCGCCTAAAAAACCGCGAGCGCGCCAAGATTTTGTATCGCGTGGCCGACTTGATTGTCGAGCGCGGCGATCAGTTAGTTGAAGCCGAGGTATTTGACACCGGTCTGGTGCTAAAGCAAGCTCGCGGCCAAGCAGCTAGAAGTGCGGAAAACTTCCGTTTCTTCGCTGACCTAATCGTTGCGGGTGGCTCGCACTCCTATGCTGTTCCTGGCTCGCAAATGAACTACGTTTATCGCAAACCCAAAGGAGTAGCGGGTCTGATTACTCCTTGGAACACTCCTTTTATGCAGGAATCTTGGAAACTAGCTCCTGCTTTGGCCTCTGGCTGTACCGTGGTGTTGAAGCCAGCTGAATTCACTCCCCTATCAGCCACTTTGTGGGGGCAAATCTTCAAAGACGCCGGTATGCCAGATGGCGTATTCAACCTGGTCAACGGGCTGGGTGAAACCACTGGCGATGCCTTGGTGAAACACCCTGATGTTCGCGTTATTTCCTTCACTGGTGAAGCCGGAACCGGACGCACCATTTACGCGAACTGCGCCGCCACCCTCAAGGGGATGTCTATGGAATTAGGCGGCAAATCCCCTGCCGTCGTGTTTGCGGACGCTGATTTAGAAACTGCCGTACGCTCCACCGTCTTTTCAGTCATGTCTTTGAACGGTGAACGCTGCACCGCTGGTTCGCGCATTTTGGTTCAGCGTCCCATTTATGAAAAGTTCTGCGAAATGTACAAGGCTCGCTGTGAAAGTATGGTAGTGGGCAACCCCTATGACGAGTCTTCAGATGTGGGTGCTCTAGTTCACCCTGAACATTACGCAAAAGTTATGAGCTACGTCGAAATCGGCAAGCAGGAAGCCACCTTACTTACAGGTGGAAATGTGCCAGAAGATCTGCCAGAAGAGTGGAAAGGCGGTTCCTTCTTACGGCCCACTGCTTTTATCGACGTAAAGCCCAATGCTCGGATTTTCCGCGAGGAAATCTTTGGCCCAGTTGTAGCAATCACCCCCTTTGACACCGAAGAGGAAGCCCTGCAACTAGCCAATGACACAGAATATGGCCTGGCCTCTTACGTGTGGACAAACGACCTCAAGCGAGCACATCGTTTCGCCCAACGAATTGAAGCCGGCATGGTGTGGCTCAACAGCCACAACGTGCGTGACCTGCGCATGCCCTTCGGTGGGGTAAAAGCCTCAGGGTTAGGACACGAAGGCGGCTACCGCTCGCTGGATGTCTACACCGACCAGCAGGCCATTCACATCACATTGGACGAAGCCAAAGGTAGCGGTTTCGGCGGCTAACCCACAGCTGAGTCCAAACCCGGTTGAGGGCGGTTTCTCCCTCAACCCACCGGGTGCAAAGAAGCACATAAATACTGTTACTCGAAGAGGAGCAACTGATGACTGAATTTATTCCACGTCCATCCGTGCCAGCGCCAGATATTCTCCGTGTGGCCTACATGGAAATTGTGGTGTCAGATCTAGCAGAATCGCGTAAATTCTACGTGGATTTGCTGGGCCTGGTTGTAACTTACGAAGATGACAACGCAATTTATTTGCGCTCCTTCGAAGAGTTCATTCACCACAACCTGGTTCTGCGCAAGGGGCCAAACCCAGGGATTGCCTGTTTCTCCTACCGCGTCCGCTCGAACGAGGACGTGGACAAGGCCGAGGCCTACTACAAGGAGCTTGGCTGCGACGTGCGCCGCAAGAAAGACGGCTTTGTTCGCGGCATCGGCGATTCAGTTCGTGCTCTCGACCCACTGGGCTTCCCAGTTGAGTACTTCTTTGAGACCGAACACCAGCACCGTTTGATCTGGGACTACGACCAGCACGGTGCCGGCGCCCTGGTGGCTTTGGATCACTTCAACCAGGTGACTCCTTCCGTGCCAGTTGGTTCACAATTCCACCGCGACTTGGGCTTCCGTGCCACTGAGGTGATTGCCGACGAAAACGGTACCGAGTACGGTGCCTGGTTTGCCCGCAAACCCACGGTGCACGACACCGCTATGACCGGTGGGGATGGTCCACGGATGCACCACTTTGCTTTCGCGACTCACGAAAAGCACAACATCTTATACATCTGTGACAAGATGGGCGCTTTGCGTATGTCCGACCGGATCGAGCGTGGCCCGGGACGCCACGGGGTGTCGAACGCGTTCTACTTGTACATCCTGGATCCAGATGGAAACCGCGTGGAGATCTACACCCAGGACTACTACACCGGCGACCCCGACAACCCGACCATTCGTTGGGATGTGCACGACAACCAGCGTCGTGACTGGTGGGGTAACCCAGTGGTGCCATCCTGGTACACCAACGCCTCCACCGTATTGGACTTGGATGGAAACCCCATGCCGTTGGTCAAGCGCGAAGAAGCCTCCGAGTTGGACGTCACCATTGGTGCTGATGGATTCTCTTACACTCGTAAGGGAGATGAAAAAGGCACCTACCGTGGCGAAACCAAGTACGGCCTAAGCCTGTAAGGAGCCCTAAGAAAATCAGGATGAAAGTCAGATTTGTGTCGTCAACACAAGTTAGTAAACACAAATTAGCTTTCACCTAGTTTCAACGTTCTCCTAGATTTGCTCCTCTTAGAAGTTGTCACAAATAGTTCACCTTCTCTTGACAATTTCTAAGAGGAGCTTTGGAGGATGTTAGCTCCGGAACTTGTGGCGTAAACTTTTTCTCTAATCTAACCCGATAACCGATTCCAAGGCGATCTCGCGCGATTCCTACCCGGTCTTTGCGCTATTGCAATGCAAGCTAGCGTGACCACCAGCGTCGGCGGTTACTTTTTCTGGCGAAACCCATAACGAAATTAGCCTGTAGCTTGGTTTACTTTATCCCTGCGTAAACCCCAAGCAGCCTGTACTACCTAACTCAAATCCCACAAAAACAATGGAAATGAGCCAATTGTGAACACGACTTCAAAACCAGCCAAGCCAATAAATATGAGCCGTGTAGCTGCCGCCACTATGGTTGGCACCACGGTCGAGTGGTATGACTTCTTCTTATACGCCACCGCGGCTGGAGTGGTCTTCAACGAACTTTTCTTTACTCCAGCTGGAGCTGAAATGGCGCGCATCATCGCCTTCTTCAGCACCGGTATCTCGTTTGTCTTCCGCCCTATCGGCGGATTCGTCGCCGGGCATCTCGGCGACAAACTTGGTCGTAAACCCCTCCTGGTTCTCACTTTGGTGATGATGGGGATCTCTACCTTTTTAATCGGCTGTTTGCCAACTTATTACAGTATTGGTGTGCTCGCCCCGATCATGTTGATTACTCTACGGATTCTCCAAGGTCTGAGTGCTGGCGGTGAATGGGGTGGCGCAGCCATGATGGCAGTTGAACACGCTCCTGTGGAAAAACGCGGCTTTTACGGTGCCATGCCCCAATTAGGTGTTCCTCTGGGACTCGTTCTCTCCAATGCTGTCCTGGCACTAATGCAAACTATCGCCCCAGGAGATGCCTTCCTAGCTTGGGGATGGAGAGTCCCCTTCATGCTCAGCGTAGTGCTCATTGGCGTAGGTTACTGGGTGCGTCGTTCAGTGGATGAATCCCCCGTCTTTGTTGAAATTGAAGAACGCGAAAAGAAAACTAAGCTCCCCATTGTACAACTTTTCCGCTACTTCTTCCCACTGGTGATCCTATCCGCTCTAGTGTTTGCGGGAATGAACGCAGCCGGATACATGACCACTGGTGGATTCATTCAAAGTTACGCTACCAATACCCTGGAGATGAACACTTCACTAGTGCTGTGGATTGTCTCAGTCGCTGGCATTACTTGGGGTATTTTCGCCGTTCTAGCTGGCTGGGCCTCCGACAGGATGGGCAGGCGCGGAGCTTACATTTTTGGCTACATCGTCCAAGGAATTGCCTTAGTTGTGCTCTTCCCACTGGTAAATACAGCCACCGGTGTTGGACTGCTCACTGGTTTGGTATTTTTAACTCTAGGTCTTGGCTTTACCTACGGGCCTTTGGCCTCTTGGTATGCCGAACTTTTTCCAGCTTCGGTGCGTTTCTCGGGCGTTTCCATCGCCTACGCTCTAGGCGCACTGTTGGGTGGGGCGTTCTCGCCCCTGGTTGCCGAAGCATTGCTACAAGCTACTGGTTCGACTACTGCAATCACCATCTATTTGATTGCTTGTACCCTACTGGCACTTCTTGCCACTATCCTGTTGCGCGATCGCAAGAGGTTGAATCTGTCCATCGAAAACGATGAAAAACAACGTCAGGGTCTCTACATCTGGCAAAAACCCATTGCCGCAGACGCTTACTTTGCAGCAGATAAACCCAAGAAAACTTCCTCTGCTCGCAAATAAGTAAGAATCTGGGCTCCAACTAGATACATAACAGGAACGGAGAGAGCTATGTCTAAGAACACAGCTCACGCACAAGTGAATATGAAAAGAGTAGCTGCCGCCACCGTGGTCGGGACCACGGTCGAGTGGTATGACTTCTTCTTGTACGCCTCTGCTGCCGCAGTTATTTTCCAAGAGCTATTCTTTTCGCCCGCTGGCGAAGAGTTTGCCCAAATCGTTTCCTTTTTCACGGTCGGAATTTCCTTTGTTTTCCGCCCTATCGGTGGATTCTTAGCCGGACACTTAGGTGACAAGATTGGCCGCAAACCCCTCCTGGTTATCACCCTGATCATGATGGGCGCAGCCACCACGCTAATTGGTTGCTTGCCAACCTACAGCAGCGTCGGTTTGCTGGCTCCCTGCTTGCTGATTTTCTTGCGGATCATGCAAGGGCTCAGTGCCGGTGGTGAATGGGGTGGCGCAGCCATGATGGCTATCGAACACGCTCCAGCCAACAAGCGCGGTTTCTACGGCTCTATGCCCCAGTTAGGCGTGCCTTTGGGGTTAGTCCTATCCAACGCTATGTTGGCTTTCATGCAAACTGTTTTGAGCGACGAGCAGTGGCTGGCTTGGGGCTGGAGGATTCCTTTCCTAATCAGCTGTGTGCTGGTGTTCATCGGCTACTGGGTGCGTCGCGCCGTGGACGAATCCCCCGTGTTCTCTGAAATCAAGGAACGCGAAGAACAAACTAAAGCACCGGTGGCCCGGCTTTTCCGCTACTTCTTCCCCTTGGTGATTTTGTCGGCTCTAGTTTTTGCCGGCAACTCCTCTGCCGGTTACATGACTACCGGTGGCTTTGTACAAAGCTATGCTTCAAGTACTCTGGAGATGAATACCAACACGGTGTTGTGGACTGTGTCGGCAGCAGGCCTTTGCTGGGGTTTCTTCTCCGTCCTAGCTGGGGCGGTAACGGATAAGATTGGCGCTCGCTCCACGTATGCGATTGGCTTTGTGGTGCAAGCCATCACCGTATGTACGCTCTTCCCGATCATCAACGCAGCCAACGTGCCGATGCTATTTTTGGGCCTAGCCCTATTAACTATTGGAACTGGATTCACTTATGGCCCCCAGGCGGCGTTCTACGGTGAATTGTTCCCAGCTTCGGTGCGTTTCTCGGGCGTTTCAATTTCCTATGCTTTGGGCGCACTCTTGGGTGGAGCATTCTCACCCATGATCGCTCAATGGATTCTCGAAATCACTGGTAGTACCACCTCGATTTCGATCTATTTGGCCGTATTTGCCCTCATCGGCTTACTGGCCACTTTGTCTTTGCGCAATCGCAGGGGCATCGATCTTTCAATCGACAACGACAAAAATCAACGTAAAGGCCTCTACATTTGGCAAAAACCAACTTCTCTTGACAAAGACTAAATTGGCCTGCCTAGTGCAGCTAGTTTAGCCAGCGGTTTTAGTTGGTTTTCCAAAAGTCCTGGCCAGTTATTAGGAGAAACCGATGGAATTTCATCACAACGGTTATGTGAGTGCGGATCCTCGTGTCAAAGATGCCGCACCGGGGCGCTCACTTGATAATCCGCCTGCGGATAATGTTGACGTCCTGATCGTGGGGACTGGTCCGGCCGGGATCATTACTGCCGCCCAGCTGTCTATGTTCCCTGCTGTGACTACGCGCATCATTGAAAAACGCACGGGACGTCTTGAACTGGGACACGCCGATGGGGTGGCTGTTCGCTCTATAGAGACTTTCCAAGCTTTCGGTTTTGCCGCCGACCTGGTAGAAGAGTGTTTCCGGATCATGCAAACAGCGTTTTGGAAGCCTAGTGCCACCGAGCCGCAAAAAATTGAGCGTGCAGCAGTTACTGAAGATGACGCCATTGGTTTGTCTGAGTTTCCGCACATTACCGTGAACCAGGCGCGCGTGGCCGACTACTTCATTCAGTTTATGAAGAATTCTCCCACGCGGATGCAGCCTGAATATGGTCTCGAGTTTTTGGATCTCACGGTACACGAGGGGCGTGACTACCCAGTTGAGGTGCGGGTGCGCAATCTGGCTGACGGCACTGAGTCGGTTATCAACGCCAAGTATGTGCTTGGAGCTGATGGAGCACACTCTCAGGTGCGGGCCTCAATTGGCCGCAAGCTAGCAGGCAAGCAGGCGATGCACGCTTGGGGTGTGTTAGATGCTGTGGTGGAGACTGATTTCCCGGATTTTCGCACCAAGGCTGTCATTGACTCAAAGGCCGGGTCGATTCTGTGGATTCCCCGCGAGGGCGGCTATTTGACGCGTATTTACGTTGACTTAGGTGAAGTACCAGATGGTCCAAACGCGGTTCGTAGTACTCCACCGGAAGAAGTGGTGCGTCGCGCTAACGAAATTTTGTATCCGTACACGATAGAGGTTAGGGATCTACCTTGGTTCTCCGTCTATGAGGTGGGACACCGCATTACTGACAAATACGACAACGTGGATGACGATTCCACGCCGCGCGTGTTTACCGCTGGGGATGCTTGCCACACGCATTCTGCTAAAGCTGGCCAAGGCATGAACGTGTCTATGCAAGACGGCTGGAATTTGGCTTGGAAGCTGGGTTACGTGTTGTCTGGCTGGGCTCCTGAGTCTTTGTTAGCTACTTACGATGGGGAGCGCCGCGAGGCGGGTCAAGCTTTGATTGACTTCGACTCGCAGTGGTCTTCGCTGATGGCCAAGGGCGCAGACGAGTTCGACGACCCCACGGAAATCGAGCGCTTTTACGTGGATACTTGGGAGTTTCCTTCCGGTATGCGCACGCAGTATCGCGAGTCTATGTTGACTGCTTCGAGCAAGCACCAGGATTTGGCGAAGGGCTACCCTATCGGCAAGCGTTTCAAGAGTGCGGTAGCGGTGCGCAAATGTGATGCGCGGCCAATGCATTTGGGGCATCTGCATGAGGCTGATGGACGCTACCGGATTTATGTTTTTGCCGACCAAGCAGATCCTGCGGATCAGAACTCGAAGATGGCTAAGTTCGCTAAGTGGTTGGAAGACGATCCGGCTTCTCCGCTACGCAAATATGTGGCTGAGGGACAGGATTTTGTGGAACGTTTCGACGTGAAAGCCATTTACCAGCAGAATGTCAATGATTTCGAGATCACTGATGTTCCCACTGTATTCCGTCCGATAACTGGTAAGTGCCGAACTCGCGACTGGGAGCTGGTTTTTGGGAAGAACTTGGTGCGCGAGGAGCGCCGCGACTACGAGGCGGATATTTTTGATTGGCGCGAAGTTAGCCGCGATGGCTGTGTTGTCGTGGTTCGTCCCGATCACTACGTGGCTGGAGTTTTCCCCTTGAATGCACCAGATGAGGTGGCCGCCTACTTTGATGGTTTGCTAATTCCGCAGACTGCGGGTTGCTCCAAGTAATTTCTCGATTCTCGGTTGACGATTACTCTAATCTAGGAGGTAGTATTCGATACTGAAATCCGGTGAATAGAAGCTAGGTATTAACTAAATATGGTGTTGGGTCTTGTTTGCTGGGCTTGTGTCAGTGTGTCAGCGAACAAGACCCAATTTGTTCCTATTTGCTGATTCGTCCTTGTTTTGTTGTCGATTTATTTTCGCAATATGGCAAAAAGATTTGCTCATTGTGGGAGTTACTCGTCGCGATATTGCCGATCAGGGAGCTGACGTATCTAGATGTTGTGCAGCAAAAGGCTTGCGTATTAGAAATACTGTCCTGCGAAACACGTTGGAATGCCACCTGTCGAAGAGTTTATGTGTCGAAATGTGGCATACTGGAAAGGTTGCGCCTCAGCAATGTTGCGTGTCAGGCTATCTGGGTGAAGGATTTGCCGACTTTGTTAGCTGAGGCTTTTATTGATGATCCGCTGAATCGTTTTGTGATTCCAGATGAGGCAAGATTATATCGAAAATCTTTGTGGTTTTACGAAAAGATTGTCGCTTTGGTGCGCCGACGTGGACTAATCCACGAAATTCCTGGCAAAGGAGCGGCTTTATGGTTGAAGCCAGGCAGCTCGACACTCACTTGGAGAGATGCGGTATCGTTGGGAGCTTTTCTGTGGCCGCTTTACTTGGGCTGGAAAGCAACTTATCGCCTGGTCAAAGCAAATGTCGGGTGGGGCAAAATGCCAGCAGAAACTCACGACCCTGATTTTTGGTATTTGTTTATTTTAGCGGTGGATGAGTCTGCTCGCGGACAGGGCGTGGTGCGTCAATTGTTACAACCGGTTTTGGATGAGTCCGATAAAACTGGTGTGCCGATTCGCTTGGAGACTAACCGTGCCGAAAATGTGCCGATCTACGAGCATTTTGGATTCCAAGTTGCGCATTATTCGAATCGTGTCTC
>CBCPNB010000071.1:0-9362 GCA_965120455.1 uncultured Actinomycetaceae bacterium
CAATCTTCTGCCTTTAGTCGGGCTGACAGGATTTGAACCTGCGACCCCTTGACCCCCAGTCAAGTGCGCTACCAAGCTGCGCCACAGCCCGTACAACTTCTCAGAGTCTACCCAGTTCTGGCATATTCCTCAAACCAGAAACACAACTCGTGACGAGTAACACTCGACGAGTTGTTACCCCGCTTACCATGCTAGTATTTTCTATATTTCCTCAACTGAATCACACTAACTATCGCATAAACAATTAGCAGACAAAACAGATAGAAATTATTCACTAAGAAAACACTGAAAACATTTATCAATCAATATAAACACGCCATGCGATACTCCTAGATTTCCTATACAAGTTAGAGCATACCTAATAGAAAGAGCAGTTAACCTATCTCCTGCCAGGATCCCACAATAGACTTCAGTTTTCTTCTTATATAAATTCTCTCTTCTTACTCCAGATTCGCCAATAACAGCAATCTTTTCATCCTCTCTAACAATTAAACTCCACGGGAATAAGTTCTTTGACCGCCTCCACTACTTGCTCAATTGATAAATTTGAAGAATCGATCAGAGTCACTCCCTCAGCTGGAGTCAAAAAACTCGTCACTCGACTATCTTTTGCATCGCGCTCATACACACGCTCTTTTTCTGCCTGTAGATGTTCTGGAGAAGTATCACCATAAATTTCCAAGACGCGCCGACGTAAACGCGCCTCAGCCGAAGCCTGCAACAACACTTTCACATCGGCCTCTGGACACACCACAGTTGTAATATCTCGCCCCTCAGCCACCATCCCCGAACCGTTTTGACGCGCCTGCAACATCTGTTTCCGCTGTAAATCCACCATGCATTCGCGCACCGGCAACAAACCAGAAACCGTCGACACGTTTTCAGTTACACGCGCCGATCGAATCTTAGCCGTTGCCTCAATGTCACCCACAAAAACTTGTGGATTTTGTGGATCAGATTCCAGGCGCAACGGAAAACAACGCGCAATCTCAGCAATTCGTTCTGCCAAATCGCTAGAAACCTGCTCCCCACCATCAATCTGCTCCGAAACAGGGGCTGAAACAGGAAGCACCCCCCGGCGGAGACACTCCCAGGTCAGCGCCCGATACATTGCTCCCGTGTCCAGCAGCCCAATCCCCAATTCCACGGCCAATCGTTTCGCAACCGTAGACTTACCAGAACCCGCAGGACCATCAATCGCAATCAACAAACCTGGCCTATAACCAGTTACCAGTTCATTTCCAAGCTTTTGCATACCCGAACCTTAACAACCTGACTCAGCCCAAACTTCACTCTGCCTGATACCAGAGCCTGGCAATCCCGCGAAAAACCCCCACAAAAAGCCCTCTATACGGTTCATATACGCATACTAGTGTTCTCCCACTGTGACAATCCGCCAATCCCGCGATTCCAGTCCCCGAGCTGCCCGCTCTAAAACTTGTGGATTCAAAGCTAGACGCGCTAGTCCAACCGGCTGGCCAGGTGAATGCTCCAACTGCAAGTCCTCCACATTGATCCCTAAATCCCCCAGCTCGCTGAACAAACGTCCCAACTCCCCTGGTTCATCCGGCACTAAAACCTCTAAAGTTGCCCACTGGCTGCGCGAACCCCCATGCTTGCCCGGAATCCGCCCGACACCACGATTTCCCGCCGCTATCACATTGTGAACCGCCCCGACAGCGCCATTTTGGTCAATTCGCTCAATCAGAGTCTGTAAATCTTGTTGAAAATCAACCAAAATCTGTTTAATTGGCTTGGCGTTAGCGGCAATAATCGCCGTCCACAACCTCGGATCGGAAGCCGCAATCCGCGTAGTGTCACGCAGTCCCTGCCCCACCAAAGACAAGTCGTCCTCCGTGGCCTGTTCCAAGCGCGCCGCCAATAAAGAAGAAATCAACTGCGGCACATGACTAACCAAAGCTACCGAGCGATCGTGTTGATCAGGGGATAGCTCCAATGGGACTGCCCCCAAATCAACCGCCAAGTTACGCACCACCAAAATCGCTTCAGCGCTAGAAGCAGTCGACGGAACAATCACCCACGGTCGCCCCACAAACAAATCGCTCTGAGCTGCTCCAGCCCCTGAAACAGCTCTGCCTGCCATCGGATGCGAACCCACATAATTTGCCAAAGTCAAGTCCTCATCCGTATTCACCGCCTGCTGGAGCACATCCAACACGGACTCCTTCACAGAAGCCACATCAGTGACCACTGCACCTGGAAAATCGCGCAAGGCTCTGGACACACACTCCCCAGCCACATCCGGTGGAGCGGCCACAATCACTAAACGAATTTTCCCGCTATCTGGGCAATCCGCTAAATTTGCTCCCGCCCCCATATCGACAGCCAAAGCCAAAGAAGTTGGTGAAGCATCAGACAAATACACCGGCACCTCAGCCCCGTGCAACCCTAACGCAATTGAAGTCCCAATCAGCCCGGTGCCAATGACTAGCACCGGCCCTCTAGTTGCCATCAACACATTCAAGTCCTATATTTGCCATTTCGCCCATCTACAGTCCAACGCATTTGTACAGCGCCGTCAAATCATCACCCTTGACGCGGCGAGTTACTCCCGGCTGGAGCCTGTCCAAGCGGATTGGCCCAAAACTAACGCGCACCAATTCTCGCACCGGGTAGCCAACATCTTCCATCAACCTTCTAACTAACCGGTTCCTCCCCTCGTGCACCGTAATCTCCACAGTGGTGATATCTCCGAAAGTTTCCTTGATTTTAAATTTATCTACCTTCACTGGTCCATCGTCTAGTTCGACACCGCGCAACAAAACTTTGCGCAGTCCTAGTTTGACCTCGCCGTGGACGCGAGCCACATAAGTTTTTTGCACCCGATACCGCGGATGAGTCAAACGATTGGACAACTCGCCGTCATTGGTCAGCAACAATAAACCAGAGGTATCAATATCCAAGCGCCCCACGTGATACAAGCGCACCGGGTAATCACCCAATAAATCCGCCAAACACTCGCGTCCCTCTGGGTCATGCATCGTTGACACTACGCCCACCGGCTTGTTAAGCGCCAACACGACGTGTTTGGCTTGGTCGATGAAAACGCGTTCACCATCCACGTGAATCACCTGCATGTCAGGATCGATTCTCGTACCCAATTTGCGCACCACTTGCCCATCGACCATGATTCTTCCCTGCAGAATCATGGTCTCAGCAGTACGACGCGAGGCAATTCCAGCCTGGGAAATAACTTTTTGCAGCCGCACTCCACCTTCGCGATGCGAATCAGCGCTCACTCTTTTCCTCCAACTCAACCGTGATTTCATCAATTGCCTCCCGTGGAGGCAAAAATGGGGCTAACGGCAATAATTCATCCAACGAGTTGAAACCCATTTTCTCAAGAAACAACGGTGTAGTGCGATACAAACGTGCCCCTGTAATTGTGGTACCAGACTCCTCAATCAATTCGCGAGCTAACAAGGTACGCATCACCGAATCCACCCCCACTCCGCGAATCTCAGCAATCTTAGCGCGAGTAATTGGCTGCCGGTAAGCGATAATCGCCAGCGTTTCTAGCGCGGCTTGGGTGAGTTTAGTGTTTTCCGCGTGAAGGACAAATCTGCCGACCCAGGGAGCGTATTCAGAGCGGGAAAAGATTCGCCATCCTCCGGCTACTTCGCGCAATTCGAACCCTTTGGCGTTGTCTACATATTCTTGTTGCAAGGCTTTCAGCTCTTGGGTGACGGTGTCTTCGTCGTGTTCAGTGACCCGGGCGAGCTCGTATGTGGGTACTGGTTCAGGTGTCACCATGAGGATGGCTTCGAGCACGCCAGCTAACTCGTTGTCTGGGACTGCTTGGGAAAAGTTTTTCTCCGCGTCCGCATCAATTTGGTCGAAGTCTCCATCCCATAGTGTTTCCCCAGACATGATCCTCTCCTTGTTTCCTGTTTGGCTTCTGGTTGGCTTGCAACTACTTTTAGCTCTCTTGAAGGCAAGAGCGCGATTGCTTTTGCTGTGCTAGCCGCTATTTTTAGCGGAGCTGACATTATTTTCATTAATCGCTTCCCAAGGAAGCAAAATTGATGTTAGCTGCAATAACCCATCCATCATTATCAGCATTTCTCCAGCAATAACCCATGTTACTTTCAATTTTAGGCATTAGTTGCCATTAACTATAAACATTTGTGGGAGCATATTTAAACTATCCAGAGAATTTCCATCCGCGTCAGTCTGCGACTTCAAGGACGATTCGGAGGAGGTAAGTTAGTCTAAGGTAAACGTCTTCGTTGCTGTGCTTTCTTGAGAATCATCCAATTTTTTGTAGTCAATGTAGAGAGTATCCAAGGGATTGTCTTGTTTGAAACTGACCAATCCGCGCCTAAAAAGCTCCAACAAGCCTAAGAACCTGGCTACTAAGACCGCTTGGTTCGGGGCATCCGCAACCAGGTCGTGGAAAGTTTGCCGGTGGTTGTGTTGTAGTTTTTGAATTAGCACGCTCAATTCAGCTGAGACTGAAGCCTCAAAAGTCGTGATATGGCGAGCCTCATCTGGGCGCGGTTTAGGAGCTAGGGCTGTGGCCGCCAAAGTAGCTAAACTCTCTGCAGTTAAAGTCCAGGTCAACTCCGGTAAAATCGCGGCAAAATGCGGTTCTAAAGGCACTTCTCTAGCTAGCGAACCAGCGAATTGACCCAATCGGTGCCGAATCGCAGCCGTTGCTTCTTTAAAAGCCCGGTACTGGAGTAGTCTTTGGAATAGCAAGTCGCGAGCTGAAAAATCGTCCGGTTCCTGCTCACCCACCTGTTCGCGAGGAAGTAGCGCTGCCGCTTTCATATCTAACAGGGTTGCTGCCACCACTAAAAAATCGGTGGCGCTGGCCAATTGTGGATCAGCAGACATGTATTTGATGAACTCATCTGTTACTTCCGCTAAAGCAACTTGGGTGATGTCTAGTTGGCGGCGCGAAATCAGCTGCAGCAATAAATCAAATGGCCCCTCGAATACCTCTAGGCTCACTTGGAAAGACTCCAGTGTTGCAGGGCCAAAATGAGGCTGATTCTGCTGTCGGCCAGTAGCTGAACCACCTGGAGTATCCGAGTTAGTAGCAGCAGAACTATCCGCCAAGTTGTGGTAGCTATCATCAACACTAGTTGGAACACTATTTTCAGTCTCTGTCAAAGTGTTGAGAGCCCCATCGACTTCGGGTGCACTAGGCGCAGCCACAGGCAACGAATTATCTGTCACAATCCACTATTTTTCTAGCCAAACAAAACTAGAACTATCCTATCTCACTTATCCATTGCGCCTATCTAGAGTTCACGCCAAGGAGCCAAGGAGTATTCGAAGTATTCCCTTGATAGTCCTCACTTAAATCTCACCTAGTCCAACGCGAAGCTCATCTATTTATCCTCATCCGCTTATCACGGAGCGTCGCCGCGAGCTACCACTTCGCGCGCTAAGCGGCGATAGGCTTCTGCTCCTGGGTGGGATGGCGCATAAGATAGAATCGGCTCGGTTGAGACCGAAGCATCTGGAAATTTCACGGCTCGACGAATTGTAGTTTTGTACACTGAGTCACCGAAAACCTCATGTAAACGCTCTAATGCTTCTTTGGAATGTAGAGTGCGGGTATCTACCATCGTGGGCACAATCCCATCTATTTTCAAACGTGGATTGATTCGGTCACGCACAGTTTCAATAGTTTCCACCAACAGAGCTACCCCGCGTAGAGCAAAAAATTCCGCCGCCACGGGCACTATCACTCCGTGAGCTGCCGTCAAAGCATTCACTGTCAATAATCCCAAAGATGGCTGACAATCAACTAAAATCACGTCGTAGTAGTCCATTACCGGGCGCAAAGTCCTGGCTAACACCGATTCTCGCGCTACCTCGTTGACTAACTGCACTTCAGCGGCAGAAAGATCAATATTAGCGGGCAAAACATCTAAATTTGGGAAAGCGGATGACCTGATCGTCTTTTTCACATCGCCGCCCGGGCAAGTTAACAAAGTGTAAACAGTGCTTTCTAACTCCAACGCATTAATTCCCAAACCTGCAGTAGAAGCACCTTGTGGATCAAAATCAACAATTAATACTCGACGTCCCAATTCAGCCAAAGCGGCACCCAAATTAATTGACGTCGTCGTTTTTCCAACGCCTCCTTTTTGATTACATACAGCAATCACTCGCGCTGGACCATGCACAGACAGTGGCGCTGGCTTTGGAAATTCCATTTCCAAATTCTCCACCGAATCCTTCTGGTTATCGAGTATCATCACTCACCTAGTCTAGAACATGTAGTAAAACTATACCTGTAGTCTCGCGGATCAACTTGAATGAGCTCGAGGATGAGTCGACATGTATACCTGTCTCAAGGTCTGAGCAGTCAGTTTTGTGTAGATTTGCGTGGTCGCCACGGATGAGTGCCCCAACATTTCTTGCACTTCCCTGATCGACGCTCCCCCTTCCAACAAGTGCGTAGCAAAAGAGTGGCGCAGGGTGTGGGGAGAGACTTTTTTGTCAATTCCAGCTTGTTCAGCTCGCAAAACTAAAATCTCGTACGCGCTTTGACGAGACAAAGGATTGCCGCGCTTATTCAAAAACACGAACCCGGAGGGACCACCCCGATAATTCACTCCCCCTTTGTATTTGGCCGCCAAGACTGGTCTGGCTCGAACCAAGTATGCTTGCACAGCTTGACTCGCATATTTGCCTACGGGAACTATCCGCTCTTTGCGTCCTTTCCCAAAAAGGCGCAGCACCGGCAGTTCCTGGTTCAAATCTAAATCGTCGATTGCCAAGTTGATGGCTTCACTGATGCGCGCCCCCGTTCCATAGAGAACTTCTAACAAAGCCAGATCGCGCAAAGAAACTGGATCTTTCAGGGCCGCAGTCACATCTAAAATCCGTCTGACTTCAGTCACCGAGAGGGCTTTTGGCAACCGTAGTCCCTGTTTAGGAGGCCGCACTTTTAATACTGGATTATCAACAGAATACCCGTTCTTTACCATCCACTTATGGAAGGAACGCACCGCCGACAAATGGCGCGCCACCGAAGCAGGAGCTGCCCCAGAGGCAGTCAAAGACTGCACCCACAATTCGACCACTGCCGGAGTGATCCCAGCGGGAGAAACAATTTGTTGAGTTTGTAAAAACTTGACGTACCCGCCTAAATCTCGCCGATAATTCGACAAAGTATTTTGCGACGCGCCTCTGACTACCAGCAAATCATCTAAAAACCACTCCACTAAATTCGCTAGGCTAGCCTCCCTATCCACCGGCGCGTCCTTTCAAAGCATTCAAAACATAATTTCCCATTTCACTGTTCCATGTTCGCTGTCACTTCGCCCATCGATAGCAGCTAGTCGTCAATCCACTTCTATACTAAGAGGGAGTTTTTCGCTAAATCGAAAACTAGGAGACTTACCCGATGAGTTTACAATGGGATGAATTAGACGACCAGGCCGTTAGAACTGCCAAAGTTTTAGCTGCCGACGCAGTTGAAAACGCGGGCTCGGGACACCCTGGCACCCCGATTTCGCTGGCCGCTGCCGCGTATTTATTGTATCAACGTCATTTGCGTTTCGATCCGAGTGATGCAAAGTGGTTGGGACGGGATCGGTTTGTGCTTTCTGCGGGGCATGCCTCAATGTTGCAATACGCACAGCTTTATTTAGCGGGCGCAGGCCTGGAGTTAGAGAATATCCAGTGTTTTCGGAAGAAAGGCTCTTTGACTCCGGGACATCCAGAACGCGAACATACTCCCGGGATTGAGGTCACTACTGGCCCGTTGGGTTCTGGCTTGGCGGCAGCGGTGGGCATGGCGATGGCTTCTCGACGCGAACACGGCTTATTTGATCCCGATACTCCACTTGGTGAGTCAGTTTTTGACTACCAGGTTTACGTGATTGCTGGGGATGGCTGTTTAGAAGAGGGTGTGGCTGCGGAAGCTTGTTCTTTGGCGGGTACCCAGAATTTGGGTAACTTGATTTTGCTTTACGACGACAACCATATTTCGATTGAAGACGACACCAAGATTGCGTTCAGTGAAGATGTTTTAGCCCGTTTTGACGCCTATGGGTGGCACACGCAGCGGGTGAGTTGGCTCTCGGCTGATGGCAGTTACGTGGAGGATGTGCAGGCCTTGCATGAGGCCGTCGAGGCTGCAAAAACTACCCAGGATCGGCCTTCGATTATTGCTTTGCGAACGATTATTGGTTGGCCTACTCCTGGTAAACAGAACACTGGGGAGATTCACGGCGCCAAATTGGGGGCTAAAGCTCTGGCTGGATTAAAGGAAGTGCTGGGCTTCGATCCGGAAAAAATGTTTGAGGTGGCTCCAGAGGTGGTTGAACACACGCGTCAAAATGCGTGGCGGCGTGGCCAGGAGGCGCGCTCGCAGTGGCAGGAGGCTTTTAACCAGTGGGGTGCAGCTAATCCGCAAGATAAAGCGTTGTTGGAGCGCTTGCAGGCTGGTCAATTGCCTGTCGAGTTGGATGAGGTGCTGCCAATTTTTGAGCCGGGCACTGAGTTGGCTACGCGCGCGGCTTCTGGTCAGGTTATCAACGCAATTGCTCCAGTTATGCCCGAACTGTGGGGTGGTTCGGCTGATTTGGCTGGCTCAAATAATACGCTCATGAAGAAAGAGCCTTCCTTTTTGCCAAAAGAGCGTTGTTCGAAGGCTTTTCAGGGGCACGAGTTTGGGCGAAATCTGCATTTTGGGGTGCGTGAACACGCGATGGGTGCGATTATGAATGGGATTGCCTGCAACGAGTTGACTAGAGTGTACGGTGGCACTTTTTTTGTGTTTGCCGACTACATGCGCGGGGCGGTCCGTTTGGCGGCGCTCATGCAATTGCCGGTTACTTATGTGTGGACGCACGATTCGATTGGGGTGGGTGAGGATGGGCCGACTCACCAACCGGTGGAGCATTTGGCGGCTTACCGGGCGATCCCGGGGTTGTCGGTGGTGCGTCCGGCGGATGCGAATGAGACTGCGCAGGCTTGGAAGCAGGTGCTGTTGCGCAAAGCTCCCGCAGCGTTGGTGTTGAGTCGGCAAAATCTGCCGGTCTTTGAGCGAAGTGATAGTTCTGGGCTAGCTGGAGCTGACAATGTGGGCTATGGTGCTTACGTTTTGGCGGATAGCGAAGGCGTGCCGGACGTAATTTTGCTGGCGTCTGGTTCGGAGGTGCGGCTGGCCGTGGAGGCGCGCCAGGTTTTGGCTGCCCAAAATATTGGGGCTCGTGTGGTGTCCGTGCCCTGCATGGAATGGTTTGCCGAGCAAGATGAGGACTATCGCGAATCCGTGTTACCTGCTGCGGTGAAAGCGCGGGTTTCGGTTGAAGCTGGCGTAGCCATGCCGTGGCTACCCTACCTGGGTGCGTGTGGTGAGTCAGTTTCCA
>CBCPNB010000072.1:0-12554 GCA_965120455.1 uncultured Actinomycetaceae bacterium
GAAAATACTGAGCCATCCGTTCTTTTTCTAAGTCGCTCAACTGTTCCCAGTCCAACAAGTAAATTCCAGCTTTTTCCAAAGCAGGCCGCAAGTTTTCACTAAAATCTTGCGCTTGCCGTTTAATCAATTCGTGGGTGCGTTCGTGAATAAATTGCAAAACCTCTGTGGGAGCTAATCCCGATGAGCCAACTTTAGTTTTTCCCGCCCGAATTTTTCGTTTTAGACCAGAAACTCTCACCATGTAGAACTCATCCAAATTTGAGCTGAAAATATTGGAAAACCACAATCTCTCTAATAATGGCAAACCTGCATCCATGGATTGTTCCAACACTCGCTCATTGAAGTCCATCCACGATAATTCCCGATTTGTGAATCTTCCTTTTGGTAGTGGCTCATCCAATCCCAAAGGCAAGGAAGTATCCACTGGAATCTTGCCAATCGGCAAAAAGTCGGCACCGAGATCGTCAATTTCTTCTGTCACAAAAAGTTCTTCTGGACGCGCCGCCTGCCACGACTTTCCGTCATCTATTCCACTTATTTCACTGATTTTCTCCAGTTCTGGCACCGGCGTGGATTCGGCAGCCATTGCACCCCTCCAGCTTGTTTCAAGTCAAGTCATTCAAAGTAGGTTCATTTGTGCGGCCAACTGTACGGGTTAGACCAATTGTGTTTGCACCCACTTTTATTTTATCTGTGCAAAACGGCCAAACCAATGCCATAGGTCCGTTTCCAAATGTCTAGAAGCAGGATTTTGCTACTCCCAGATTTTTGCCCGTGCTCTCCTAGCTGATTCAGCTAATTCATCTGCAGTAACCAGTAAGGAACGAGCACGCAGAGTCACGGGAAATGCCAGTGGATCATCCACTCTAGTGATCCAGGCAGCGCTATGTCCTACCCCTGCTGCTAGCACCCTGAGCAATTTGGCGCTGCCCCGTAGCACTGATTCTAAAAATTCCCTATCGGCATACCCGTTGAACACGAAGTCAATTTGCCGCAAAATTTCTGTTAACGACGGCGGATTTTGAGCCAACTCGGCTTCAAGAGAATAGGGATCGACAAATTCTGCATCTGCTTGTAAAACTTCCACTCCATCTAAGTAGCGCTGCTCCACTAAAGTTGGGTTTATTTGCTGCCACTGACGCAGCAAGTACAGACGCCACAAACTGCCCGGCAAAGTGAAAGCTGGAGACTTAGACCAAGTCTCTGCCACTAAATCTAGGCCATCTAAGCGACAAGTCTCTTGGATTCGGCAAATAGTTTCGCGGTCGAACCGTCCATTCACCACTCCCAAAAGTGCCCAAGCAGTTGCGTGCGCGAACTCCGACTGCTCAGCAGGATCGCTCTCCCCCACCACATTCTCTGCCACTTGGGGGAATAGGCGTGCAGGTCGGCGCGGAGTGCGATTTGATTTGACAATCATCGGGTGCTCACATGTACTCGTGTGTGGTCATCTTACTCATAAGTGCTTACTGGACAACTAAGGTGAGTTGCTGGCCAACTTGCTTATCGGCAAAGTAGGCCGACACAATATAGGTTCCAGCCGATGCCACTTCGTCGCTTTGAGTTCCCGCCGTGCTAACTTGGGAAACTTCACATTCATCGTAGACTTTGCCATCCCAAGTGATCCCGTTGCTCCAAGGAGTACCAGAACTCAACAATAAAGGTCGCTCCCAATCGCCGACGCATTCCGTGCCCGGCCAGATGATCTCTTCTTGACTGCTCAGCAAATTGGTCGAGTCTGCGGTCTGGCTGCTCGTATCCGCCTCTGTCAACACCACCACTTGTAAACTGGAGGTGCTCATCCAACAAGCCTCTTCTCCTTGGTTCTCCACAGTGACCGTGATTTCAACCGAACTACCCGACGATAAGACTACCGAATCCGCCTCCAAAGTCACGTCCAAATCGGCAGCAGTACAATTTGGGATCTCCACGGATTGCTCGGTATCTGCTTCACTCGCCGACTGGACCGAATTCTGCGAGCTAAACAGACCAAACATAGTTTTTCCTGCCAGCACAACCAATACCACCAAGGCTAAAATCGCCAGCAAAATTACCGAAGAAATTAGGCGCCGAAGTAAAATTTTGCGCGGTAAACGCCGTTTTAAACGCCGCTTTTCCTGGGGCATCAAAATCCTTTCTTTCTTCGTACAGCCGTGCCAGCTACTGACTTACCCGATTTAGATACTTTCGAGTTTTGAGATTGCTTGGATTCGTCTGAATCTCCCTTATCCAAACACCAGCGCTCCACAATCAGCGCAACCACCGTCAAAACGATAGCCCCCACTGCAGCAATACCTGCCCCCAGAGCAGCGCTAGCCATGGCCGGTGCCCACAAACGCGTCAAACCCACTACCATCAAGCCAGCGAGCAAGCCAAAAAACACTGATCCCAGTGAAGCACATACGCGCGCCAAAATGGCCACGCGAGCTGCCCCCAACGCACTCAACTTATTTTGTTCACCGCGCTTATATTTGCGCACCTGGAGTCCCGCGACCAGCAGGTAGAGGGCAAAAGCCAAAAATACCAGAGCCATCCACGGCGTAATCAACAGCGGTGAATTGCCTGAAGCAACCAGCACTGCCTGACCCAGAGCTGCACCTGCAGCCGCCAAAACCGCCCACAAAAACAACTGCGGGATTGACAGCTTTTTCATGCCTAGTCGACCTGAGGTCCAAAAATTGATCCAAAAGGCGGCGCCTTGTACACCCTGGAAGTATCTGTTTGGCTATCTTCCGTATTTTGAGCAGACGCAGATAGGTTAGCCCACTGACCGCTCCCCTCAGAATGGGTCTCAGTCTTGGGCGAATTGCTCATCTGGCGAATGCTCCTGCGCTCAGCACTACGAGCACTTCCTCCCCTGGGGTTGCTTGGCGAGTTACCTGCAGAGTTACCCGAGTATCCACCCGTTTCGTACCCGCCGTTCGCCTGATATTCCGGCCAATTATCGGAGACAAAGACAGCATTTCTACTTGCTTTTCTCTCAGCAGACGCCCCCGAGTTTCGCGAAAATTGTCCAGATAACTCGGACTGCCCCACCGGTTGTCCGCCAGTTCCACCAAAAGCTGTATTTGCACCACTTGCGGTTCCAGCAAGTCCAGAGACAATATTGTCTTCAAAGGAATCCATTGCCGCAAAGAATTCACCGCCGGTGTCACTAATCGACACCTGGCCTGCAGGCGTTGGCCGTACCGCCACATCGCGCTGTAATCGGGGTCGCTGTCGAGGAATGGCATTAGGAGGCGCGGAAACACTGGGAACACTATTAGGCGGATTGTCTGCCTCAAATTGTTCCGGAGAAGCCACCCTTGCGCCGGTGCTGCCAGCAGAACTACCCCAAGTAGCGGACGCAGCTACCTCAGAGTAATCTGCACCATCTACATGCTCAGGCATCTGTCCCGTTTCGGGTACAAAAAGCTCCGGCTCAATCAGCCAATTGTCCCAGACATTCACCACCCCATCGCGGTCAGGCGCGATTTTTAGCCATTCTGTAATCGGCTGCCCATTCAAAGTATCGTTTGGAGCAATCAAAGACCACGGAAAGAGCACAAAAGCACGCTGATACGCCAAAGGATGCGGCAAAGTCAAACTCTCGGTCCGACACTCCTGGTTATCAACATCCACCAAATCAATGTCGACTGGACGCGGACCCCAGTGCTGGGAGCGATCCCGGCCAAACGAGTCTTCTACTGCCTGAGTCCTTCTGAGTAACTCTTCTGGCTCCAAGGTGGTCTCACCAATTATCACCGCATTGTAATAGTCGCCCTGGGCTTCTTGTTCCGGTGCCAAAACCGGCAAGGTCTGTACTAGCGGCGACACTTCCCGGATTTCAAAACCCTCAATTTCAATCAGTTTTTGCACTGCGTCAGTCAAATTTCGCTGATTCGCGCGCTGATCGCGCCCCAGGTTACCGCCCAAACCTAGAACCACTCGCTGGGCTGGATGAGCGCCAGTTCTAACTGCAGGCACCATCCCCTTGGAGTTACTTGGCATTCTCGAGAGATTAGCTGCCGTCGAGTGCGATGACTGCAAACTCATCGCCGCCGCGCCCACTCCCTCGGACGACCAAGCAGCCTCCGCTACGCTTTGTCCCACATCTTGTCGCGTCCGATAAACCGTCACGGACACATCCTGGAATTGGTATTGAATCGGAGCTTGAGGTTTGTGCACCGTTACCTCAACGCTTTGGACAATTTCGTGCGTCAGTGCTTGCTCTGCAATCATCTCGGCCAAAGTCTCTAACAAAGACACCGATGGCCCAGTTAGAATCTGGATTGTCTCCCCAGCCAACTGACCGTAATTCAAAGTATCTTCCAGCCGATCGGATAAACCCGCCCGCCGAGTATCCAAAAAAGCCGTAACGTCAACGATAAAAGTTTGTTTACCCGTGCGCTCGAAATCATAAACACCATGGCTCGCCTGTGCAGTTAGGCCAACCAGCTGGATTTTGTCGGTTCCTGTCCGATTCATCAGCCCTCCTGCCATGTAACATGCAGCACCGACCCTACAGCATACTCGACTTGCCCAAGCCGCGTCCTGCATCGTGATGCCGAATCAGGGTATTAGCTATATCTGAAAGTTTCCTGAATGCAACTGGCTGAGGCTGCCACCTCGTGCACGCGAATAGCCCACACTCCGGCACGCACAGCCGCACTAGTAACCCTCAGTGTACCTCTATCCAGGGCTTCGTGAGTAGAACCAAACCTTTCTTTAATGAACCGTTTGCGAGAAGCTCCAATCAATAGGCGATATCCGAAGGCGGCGACTCGTTCGCGCAATTGAGCCAACTGTTCCACAATCTGCCAGCACTGCTCGCTAGTCAACGAAAACCCTAGTCCTGGGTCGAACACAATATTTTTTGGGTCGATCCCAGCTACTTCAGCTATGCGAATTTGTTGGAGAGTCTCTGCCAGTAAATCGGCGAGCAAATCATTGTAATCACAATTTAGACTCTCGGCAGAAGGCATCCCCCGATAATGCTGACAAATATAGGTAGCCCGCGGGTAAGCAGCAACAGTAGCGGCCATTTGCGGATCTGCTAGTCCCCCAGAAATGTCGTTGACAATTTCTACACCAACATCTAAGGCTCGCCGAGCGGTTTGCGAATGGAAGGTGTCAATCGAGATCGGCACACCTAATTCGACTAAGTCCGGCAATATTGGTCGCACCCGCTCCCACTCTTGCTCCCAAGGTATAAGCACGGCTCCTGGGCGAGTAGACTCGCCTCCAATGTCGATTATGTCAGCACCCTCGGCCACCATTTTCTGCGCGTGCACTAACGCCAATCCTGGGTCAACCCACTGTCCTCCGTCTGAAAACGAGTCCGGGGTGACGTTCAAAATCCCCATCACCAAGGTAGGCGAAACAGGAACCTGCAAGCGCGTACCCAGCGGCGCTGCAGAAAATTCAGCATCACTCAACCCATCCACCTGGTCAGCGCGACATCTTTCCAATTAAACTCATCAATTCTTGACACCTAGATTCGTTGCGCAACTCCCCGCGAAATATGGAAGTGATCGTAGTCGAATCGCTTTGCGAAACTCCCCGCACTGCCATGCACATATGGGTAACTTCCATGATGACAGCCACTCCTATGGGATTTAGTGCCGCTTCTAGCGCGTCAGCCACCTGGGCTGTGAGTCGCTCCTGGATTTGCAATCGCCGAGCATACCCGTCAACGCACCGAGCTAGCTTCGACAAACCAGTGATCTTGCCGTCGCGTGGCAAATAAGCAACGTGCGCTCGCCCAAAGAATGGAAGCAAGTGGTGTTCACACATGGAATAGAATTGGATATCCTTTACTAATACCAATTCGTCGCTGTCAACGCGAAACGTGGTTTCCAAATGCTGTATCGGGTTTTCTCGCATTCCTCGCAGCATCTCACTCCACGCTTTAGCTGCGCGCCTAGGCGTGTCGACTAGCCCCTCACGAGTGGGCTCCTCGCCAACTGCCCGAATCAGGTCGACAGTTGCCCTCTCCACGCCTGGTGCATCAAATGAATGTAAGCCACCTTGGGATTCCCCGGTCACTGGTTTCCCTCTGTTCCCTAATTAGTATCAGTCGGTTGTCTCAGCTGGTTTCCCATTTTGGGGCTTGCTCACTGGGTCGCCAAACTTTGTTCCAGGCACAGCGGACTCAATGCCGTAAGCCCAGATTTCGCGCTCAGGCTGCTTTTGCACATCCGCAAAAATTTCAGCCAAAGCCGCCTCGTTCAAAGTTTCCTCTTCCAGCAACCGCAAAGCCAACCGATCGAGCACGTTACGGTTGCGCGTCAAGATTTCCCAAGCTTCCCGCGTGGCTGTATCCATCAACAGGCGCACCTCTTCGTCAATTTTGGCACACACCTGCTCGGAAAAGCCCGCAGAACCTCCACTAGCTCCCCGGCCATGTCCAAATGGATCTGTACTTTCGTTGGATAACTTCACGTTACCAATCACCGCAGACATGCCGTAGTCAGTCACCATAGCCCTAGCTGTCTTAGTTGCCTTTTCGATGTCATTTGACGCTCCAGTAGATGGATCGCGAAACACCAATTCCTCAGCTACTCTCCCACCCATGGCATACACCAAGTCGTCCAACAACTGGTTGCGGGTCTTCGAATAACGATCCTCTGTGGGCATGACCATTGTGTAACCCAAAGCCCGACCACGGGGCAGAATCGTCACTTTGGTGACCGGATCCGTGTAGCGCAAAGCGGCAGCACACAAAGCGTGACCACCCTCGTGGTAGGCTGTGACCTTCTGATCGTGCTCATTCATCACCCGCGTACGCTTTTGCGGTCCCGCGATAACTCGGTCTATGGCCTCGTCGATCGCCCGGTTGTCGATCAAATCGGCGTGACTGCGCGCAGTTAATAAAGCAGCCTCATTGAGCACATTCGCCAGGTCGGCACCGGTGAACCCGGGGGTACGCTTGGCCACGTCACGCAAATTCACATCCTGCGTCAAAGGCTTGCCATTAGCATGCACTTTGAGGATTGCTTCGCGGCCCTTCAAATCAGGGGCCTCAACCGCAATCTGGCGATCAAACCGTCCCGGACGCAGCAAAGCCGGATCTAAAATGTCGGGACGGTTAGTCGCAGCAATCATGATGATATTCGTACGCTCGTCGAAACCATCTAGCTCGACTAGCATTTGGTTCAAAGTCTGTTCGCGCTCGTCGTTGCCGCCCCCAATACCTGAACCACGATTTCGGCCAACTGCATCTATTTCATCCACGAAAATAATTGCCGGAGCCGCTTTCCTGGCTTTTTCAAAGAGGTCACGTACCCGGGAAGCACCCACACCCACGTACAGCTCCATAAACTCAGAACCAGAAATTGAAAAGAACGGCACTTTTGCTTCGCCAGCCACCGCTTTGGCCAACAAAGTTTTTCCTGTCCCTGGACTGCCATAGAGCAAGACGCCGCGCGGAATCTTGGCTCCCACATTGGCAAATCGCGCGGGTGATACTAAAAATTCGACGACCTCTTTTAGCTCTTCTACTGCCTCATCGGCACCTGCCACATCTGCAAAAGTCACATTCGAGTTTTCGCCGGAAACTTCTTTGGCTTTCGAGGCGCTAAACGCTCCCATCATGCGCCCGCCACCAGCACGAGACATCAACCACCAGAACGCACCCACGATAATCAACGTGGGTAACAGTATCTGGAGCATTGAGCTAAAAACACTTTGCTGGGGGTAGGAAACGTTGTACCCATAGGTGGCTTCAGCATTTTGGGCTGCCCGAATGACTGCCTCAGACTGAGCATAACCATAAGTAAACGTGATAGTCGTGCCCAGATTCTGGGTCTGATCCAGAGGGCCAGTGGATTCGTGGGTGTAGGACTCCTCCAAAATCAAGGTCACTTGCTGGGTGCCGTCATTAATTGAGATCTCTTCGATGGCTTGAGTATTCAAAATCTCTAGCCCCTCAGAGGTTGTGACGCTGCTGGGCTGCATCATCTGCCAGACCAGCCAGCCTGCCAAAATCAGCACAACCAAAGGAACTACAATATACGGCCACACCGCCGACTTGAGACCTTTTGTACCCTTTTTCGTGTCCTTTGGAGTTTCCGCCATCCGTTTTGCCTTTCTCGTGTCGGATTCCCTCCGACAGTCAAGCATTCTAGGAATTATTGCCGTATTTGTCTGTTTGCTCTGTTACGTGGTTGCGTAGTCTCACGTAGTCACAGTCGCCATGACAACACCTCTTTGTCGAAGTGCTACCCGCAGTCTCATCATGCGATAAACGAACCACAAGTTCATTATGCAAGAACTCAACGAGCCTACTGGTTTGTCTGCGCGAATTGGACTCACGTGGGCAAGTATGACAGAACGACCCGGATTGTAGTCAACCACAAAATTGTCTCGCATCTCAAATTTCTAGTCCGACAACTGTCCCATAACTCAAACCAAGCTAAACCGGCACCATTTAGAGTGGCGCAAAAACCTCCTTCTGTCGACATTATTCGCATCTTGCGAAATCGCTTTTGGTAATAATTGCGATAAATTGCACTAGCAGGTTTGCAGCGAAGGTTTTACGAGTCTTCAGGATTCTGCTCAAGCTTTCTCGGGTTAGGAATAGCTTGAATATTCAATACGGAAATATTGTCTGAAATTTTACTGCGCCTTATTAGAAAATTTCCTGGTAAAGACACGGGGCCTTGGCCATGCCACTTACAAGCCAAAGCATCAATAGCTTGCAATTGGGAGCCGTGTACTTTTCCCGATTTTAAACCTGCTGTTTCCAAAAACCGCTGCAGCACGCGAAGCCTAATCGCTGGCTCTAAACGCGCATATTCTGTTACCGGCAATCTAGCCAAGATTGGGGCTGCCTCGGCTGCCGGATTTGATTCATTTGGAGTTGCTATTGGTGACAACGAATTACTCAGGTGCAAGAATTCTCGCTCAGCCACTCGGCTTAGAGCCTGTTCGTCCAAAAACAAGCGGTCGGCCAGCTTCGCTAGAGCTGGCACCACATTTTGGCCTACAGCCTTGGACAACTCCGGCAATATTCTCTCCCTGATGGCTACTCGCGGCAAAGGCTCTCCAGCTGCAGTCTGCCACGGACCATCCAAGTAATTCGACGGATCTAGGACAGGCTGCAAATTTAGCGCCTGACAACATGCTTCAGTTTGTTCACGCGAAATCCCCAGCAACGGGCGGCCAATCAAAACTTTTGCCAGCGAAGGATCAGGCACAAATCCTGTGGGCAAGGACGCTTGCCTGCGCATTCCTGTCAACCCTAGGAGGGAAGCTCCCCGCGCCAAACTGAGCAGCACTGTTTCTGCTTGATCATTTTGCGTGTGTCCAGTCAAAATTTCGACTCGCCTCTCTCTACCATTTGCAGGCACATCCCAGGCGCTAGCTAATTCTCGGGCGAAATCGGTGGCGGCTTGTCCGAGCAAGCCGTAGCGCAAACTTCTGGCTTTCGCCTCCAAACTACCCCGGACTCGCTCTTTGGTTTTATTTGGCAGCCGCTCATCTGCAGTCAGAACTAGAGCGTTCGCGCCAATAGAGCGCAAAAATTGGCAAACGTGGGCAGCTTCAAGAGCCGAGTCCTCCCGCATGCCGTGATCCACCGTGATTGCCCGCACCGGAAGATTTAGCCGCTTTGCCTGATCCAACGCACACACCGCTAGAGCCAAGGAATCTGCTCCCCCGGAAACTGCCAAGACTATGGCATCAGACTTGGATTCTTGCAGGTGTTGGCGCACGGCTAAAGACACAGGACGCACCGCAAAGGGCGGGGAGGCTCCCACGACTACGCTCACAATTCAGCTAACTCCGCGATAAAATCGTCCAGGTAGCTGCGCGTCCAATAAGCGGCGTCGTTAGCCACTTCATCGGTTCCGACCGCGAATAACAGCACGTGGCCAGATTCGGTAGTCACCACCCCGGCCAGAGTGGAGCATACTCCTAAAGATCCGGTTTTGGCCTGCACATTGGCCAGGGTAACACCCGTGGTGAAACGTTCTTCTAAAGTTCCATCCACTCCACCTCGGGGCAACAGTCTCACCAGATCTGCTACCACGCTTTGGTTGGATCGCTCACCCGAGCTGCTGTTATTTTCCGTGCTGGAATCGCTTTGAATCAATTGGAATAGGTCGATGAAAGTTTGTCCCGTAATCGCATTATTTTCCGAGAGGCCAGAGCAATCCTCCAACATTAATTCGTCGGTATTCACGCCAGCGGCGCTAACCGTGTCAATCACATTTTGGGTAGCACCTTGAAAAGTGGTTTCGGCCCCGGCCATTGCGGCCGACAGATGACAATATTGTTCAGCCAAAGTGTTGTCAGAGTTGACCAAGAAATAGTTTATTTGTTCGCGCAAAGTCGCTGAAGACACGCTGGCTAGAATCACGGGTGTGTTACTGGAGTTCTCGGTGTCCGACTCCGTGTCGGAATCGGCATCGGAGTCCGTGTCTTCCTCTGTCGAAGTTTCTTCTTCCGGCGCACTGGCTGCCGTGCCAGTTTGTACTGAGGTAACGGTAATTCCCTGTTCTTCTAGATATTGAACGAACACGTCGGCAACATCTCCAGCTGAATCACTCGAAAATTGCCATACATCGGCAGAGACCTGTCCCGCATTGATCGCATAAGGTCCCACTTGCCCCACGTAGTTATCGATCTCCTGTTCTGTCCAAGTCTCCAACTTTGTGTCACCAGAGAACAAGGAATCCTGGTATTTTACCGCCACCTCGCTGATACCTAGATCCTGCAGTTGGGCCACGGTTTCATCCGCTAAATCTGCTAACCCGGCGCGGCCATTTACTGCTTCTGCATCGCCTGTTCCTTCAGCTAGCAAGAGGTCGCCTTCACCCCACAAGTACAGGGTATTTCCCCGCAAAGACGTGCCGGTTTGCATGGTTGAATCCACATCCAGCCATTTCAATGCTGTGAACGCTGTTAACAATTTAGTGATCGAGGCGGGCGTATGAGCAGTCTGACCGTCTTGATCCAATAAGGTTTCACCCGTGGTAGTGTCAACCACTACCCCCCACGTCGTCCAGCCTCCACTGTCCCCGCTTTCCTCCACGGTTTGCCACAACTGCTCTACCTGCGTTTGGGTAAGCTGAGTGTCGCTGTCTGCTTGAGTGACCCCCAGTTCGCTAACAGTCTGCGATTCTTGGGTAGTTGGCGGCTCCACAGAGTAAAACGCCACCACCTGATTGTTCCACGGCGACCAGATCACTAGAACCAGGCAGGCTGCAACCAGCATTGCCCCTAGGCTGACAATTGCTTTGAGCGGTAGGCTCCGCATTTTTCCTCCGTGCTGTTAACATTGACAGGGTAACTGGCGGTTCAGGCGATTGGAAACTACCTATAACACACTAGTTCACTGGTGCGGTTAGGTGAAGCTTGGCGCACGACAAACAGTGACTAAACGACAGGGAGGAAAAGTAATGCTGGAGTTCGACGTAACCATCGAAATCCCCAAGGGGAACCGGAACAAGTACGAAGTTGACCACGAAACTGGGCGTATTCGCTTAGATCGAATGCTGTTCACGGCCACGCGCTACCCGGACGATTATGGGTTTATTGAGGACACTTTGGGTGAGGATGGCGACCCACTGGACGCCTTGGTGATTCTGGAGGAGCCGACCTTTCCCGGGTGTGTGATTCGTTGCCGCGCTTTGGGCATGTTCCGCATGCGCGACGAAAAAGGCGGCGACGACAAGGTTCTATGCGTTCCGTCTGCTGACCAACGGGCTGCGTGGCGTACAGAAATTGAGGACGTCTCCGAGTATCACCGTTTAGAAGTCCAGCATTTCTTTGAAGTTTACAAGGATTTAGAACCCGGAAAATCCGTCGAGGGAGCTCACTGGGTTGGACGCGCCGAAGCCGAAGCCGAAATCATCAAGTCTTTTGAACGTTTCAAACAGCAGGGGCACTAGTTATCGATACAGCTTAGAAATAGCCGACGGTAGCACTCTGGTCATTAGGAATGGGAGCGCTCAGAGTGCTGCTACTGGTGAGGTTTACTCCCATAAACAAACTAGCTGGGACGCAGCCAGTTGGCTCACCCGATGAGCCAATTCACCCGCAGTAGATGGTGATGGTCTCTTATACTCACGAGCTGCTTTTCCACTATGTAAATCGCACTAGTGCTAGCTTCACTTTCAGAGTCACACCAGTTGTGGCAACCACAGTGAAGTGGTAGGCACCTACTTCACTGGCGATAAAACCAAATTCACTATCGGCAACTGTTTGCGGATAACCGGATACCCCTTCATTTTTGATCCACCACCTGCAGGTAGCAGATAAATGCCGGTAGTGGTGGTCTCGTCACTCCACTGCCGTGGATTCGTCTGTAGCTGAACCAATCCAGTTCCAGTAGGTGATTCGTCCGTCGTGGGTCAAGGACATGGCAATCATCAACGTGCGGTAAAAGTCCCCTGTAGTGTTGTTATTCGTGCTAGCGTCGACCATGTTAGCCTCGTTGTTCGCCAAGTTGGCCTTGAAGTAATAGGTGATCGTCGTTCCATCAGTATTGGTAACAGTTTTTGGCCCAGTGTACAAATCCGTCAGTGCTTGCAAAGATTTCTCGCAATTGTTGTGGTTAGGAGAGCCAC
>CBCPNB010000073.1:0-3668 GCA_965120455.1 uncultured Actinomycetaceae bacterium
TAAACTGGTAATTCGCTGTAAGTTACCGTGAGCTATAGAGTTACACGGTAATTTACGGTGTACTGTCTACATGCACACTGCATAGCAATAGTTTGCCAGTTCTAGCTCTGGTAACAGGACGGGCTCTGTCCTTAGAACAACAGGTAGGCGTCCCGGTCTTCTCCGAGCAAATGCTCGGTTCGGACTGGCCATAGCTGGCCATTTGCCCTGATTCTAGTTTGCCTGGGTTTCCTCCGGTTGCGGATGGATTTCCTGGTTGAAGATTCGCGTGAGTTCGATGAAACTCTGGTAGTGCGGCAAATCTTCCAACCACACGCGCGCACCCTGACTATCAGCCAGTGGAATCCGCCAATTCGGGTACTCCAAGTAGGTTCCCGGCACGTTTTGAGGACGAGACTCACCGACTGCATCTACCAAAGCTAAAGCAAATAGGCGAGACGGAGCCTGAACAAGATAACGATGTAAAGCAACTACCTCACCGCGAAGATCATCTGCGGACACTCCAGCCGAATCCATCTGCGCAGGCGCAGACAGTAACCCATATTCTCGCAAGCGAGTCTGTATGCGCTCTTGTTCCTGCCGATCAGCAGCCTGAACTTGTTCCAATGAATCCACTAGCAAACCCAATCGTTCTCTCACCTGGGTTTGTACCCCCTGAACGTAGCCTAAAGTGGGCGGCAAGTCGTGCGTGTTGACGGTAGCTAAAACGTCTCGCCGATACTCGCGCGGGTGCTTAGGCCACCCTGCGCCATCTTGTTCAAACCACAACACAGAAGTACCCAAAATGCCGCGTTCAGCCAAATATCCAGCCACCCACGGCTCGACAGTACCTAAATCTTCTCCCACGACAATGGCCCTAGCGCGGGTAGCTTCTAAGCACAAAATCCCCACCAGGGCTTCGTGATCAAAAGCAACATAAGCACCCTGACTAGCCGATTCTCCGCACGGAATCCACCACAATCGGAACAACCCCAAGATATGGTCAATGCGCAATGCTCCCGCGAAAGAAAACGCTGAGCGTAAAATCTGGATGTACGTTCGGTATCCTTCTGCTTGCAACGCCCGGGGATTAAAGGGCGGCTGCGACCAGTCCTGACCCTGCTGTGAATACATGTCAGGCGGCGCACCTACCGACATTTTCTGCGCATAAACCTTTTGCCCAGCCCACACGTCCGCGCCACCAGGATGCGTGCCAACTGCTAGATCAGCCATCAACCCGATCGACATACCGGCTTGCCGAGCTAGCCGCGCAACTTCAGCAAATTGGGTGGCGGCATTCCACTGACACCACTTGTAAAAATCAATCCGCGACTGCAGCTCGTCTAATTTGTGTAAAACTGCTGGAGAATCCGGAACTGACCATTCTGGCGGCAAGTCCATACTCCGATTTGCTTCCACCAAAGCACACCAGCGCGCAAATAGGTCGAGACCCTCACCGCCTTGTTCACAAAATTGCCTGAATTGCTCCTGACGCTCTAAGGAGCGCTCTACTCGAAACACAATTTCTAGAGCCGCAGCTTTTGCCAACCAAGCTCGATCTCGATCCAATAAATCAGGAATATCAAAAGCCTTCGCTGCTCCTTGCTGTTCTGAGTTGTTGGCGTTGCTTTGCGCATGCAAATTGGCAATTTGTGCTCGCTCTGTCTCCCCCAGTTTTTCGTACTCGTCAATAGCTTCCGGGCGAATATACGTGATATTTAGCCAATTTCTAGCAACCGGCAAATACGGTGAATTCTGCACTGGTGGAACCGGCTCACAGGCATGTACCGGATTTATTAACACAAAATCCGCGCCCCGCTCGGCACAAATCGCGGTTAGATTCACTAAATCCAGGGCGTCTCCTAAACCCCAAGATCCTTTAGACAACACCGAGTAAGCCTGGACATTTACTCCCCAAAATCGCTCTCTGGTCGCAAAAATTTCCGGCTCAATCCGCTCAGGCACCACGTATAGTGGCCGAGTCTGGCGCGTAGCCGCAAAATCCTCACCTGACTCCACGTGAGCAGTCACCGTGTGGTAGCCAAGTGGCAGATCTCCGGGAATCTCAAAAGTGGCTCGCCCTACCAGCTGTCCGTCAATCTCCCGAGGGGGTACCCACCGATCTAATTGAAGACACTGACCCCCGCCACCATCTTCCAATTGATAAGTAACTTGCACGGCTGCACCATGGGGGACATGCACGGGGATTTCCAGGCACTGACCTTGGCGCACCACCGTTGTCTCTGGTAGAGTCAAACGCCAAGGCCGCTCCTCAGTCGCCAGAATCGCCGTCTCAATTTCCTGGTTAGTGGATTGCGCGTTGACTGGCAGTCCCAGCTCCTCCAAAATTTCCAGTAATGTGAGTGCACCCACTGTCAAGTGATTTCCATGCCAATCCCAAAAACGCGTGGAGATGCCATTTATTTCCGCCAAGTGCCGTAAACGCTGCAAATCTAAATTTTCTAAATTCGAATCAGGCAAATTCAAATTCTGCTCCACGATTGACTTCGTCCTCACCTTTATGTGCACGCAAATTACGAATCCAAACTAGCGCACTTAACCCACAATTTGTGGCACAGTCCGCCGAAAGTATGGGCACTAAAAGTGGCGGGTTCGCTCCGATGAGTGTTGAATTCTATATATGAGCGAACCCATCCAACTGCCCCAAACCCACGAGGAGCCAATTGCCTCAACACTGCAGGCTCTGCAATTGCAAAAACACTCAGAGCCAAAATCCACATCTGTCGTTGGCCTCTTCGAGGCCCACCCACTGCCCCAAATTCGACGCATCTACGGGGGCGAACTTGCTGCCCAATCCCTATTAGCGGGCGCAGCCACAGTTCCGCAACGATTAGTGCATTCGCTCACCACATATTTTGTGCGTGGCGGGGATTCTGCTCAGCCACTTCGATTTGAGGTGACTGAAAACCTGGAGGGACGATCATTTGCCAACCGGCACATTACTTGTGTACAAGCTGAGCGAATTGTCTTACAAATGGATGCTTCATTTAAACAGCAAGAATCAGGAGCCAATTGGGCAAAGTCTTGCCCCAGCGTGCCTGAACCGCACTATTTGACCTCCTCCACCCGTTTATTTCACGCGGTCGAACACCCTATGGCTCGCCTAATCGGCGATAGTGCTGCATTTGATGTGCGCCACGTTGAGCCAGATATTTACTTGGAACCCGACCCGAAACGCCGTAGCTTCCAGCACGTGTGGATGTGTCCGCGCAAAAACATTCCCGGCGATCCCAGAGAACACCAAACGCTGCACCGCGCACTGCTGTTATACGCTGTGGACCAAATCATGTTAGAGCCTGCACTGCGAATATTGGGCTTGTCCTGGCTTAGTGAAGGCCTGTCCATGGCCTCCCTACAGCACTCCATGTGGTTCCACCAAGATATCGACATCAACCAGTGGCTGCTATTTCACGGCGAATGCGATTTCGCTGGAGACGGGCGAGCCAAAACACACGTAGATATTTTTGACTCCGCGGGCAATTATCTAGGTGCTGCCGCCCAAGAAGGCATGGTTCGCGTACCTGTAGACGGACGCAAAGGCTCCGGCTCGTGGGGGTTTGGCAAGCCACCGACTTCGTGACAAGCCTCTGCTGTCTGCTTACCTCAACTACCAGTTTCTACGCATCGGCGCACGAAATGGCTGGAGCAAGCCTATCCCCCAGTTACCT
>CBCPNB010000074.1:0-14752 GCA_965120455.1 uncultured Actinomycetaceae bacterium
AGGAAATAGCGAAATACAGGCATTCTGGGACTAAAATCAACTCATCAAGTTTTCCAGAGGTGGCGTGCACCATAAGAAATTCTTCAAATTTTGAAATAATGTTGAGCAGAATCAACCGTTAACCGGATTCGCGCCCACCAGGGCGTAAACCCAGTCAACGAGCGAAGAAAGCAGGAATATTCCCAAATGATGCTATTGGTAGCCAATCGCGGTGAAATCGCCCTCCGCGTAATCCGCACCGCTAAAGAAATGGGCATTGACACAGTTGCGGTATTCGCTGACGCCGATCGCAACTCCCGCTACGTGCACGAAGCCACACACGCCTACCATTTGCCTGGGGCAACTGCCGCCGAAACCTACCTAAACCAAGATCTACTCCTGGAAATCATGTCCAGGGCGGGAGCCAACGCCGTACACCCCGGCTACGGATTCCTCTCCGAGAACAGTGAATTCGCCGCCAAAGTCTGCGATTCTGGACACACGTGGATTGGGCCAACAGCCGCAGTTCTGGATGGACTCGGCGACAAAATCACCGCCTGTAAAACCGCTAAAACTGCAGGAGTCCCGTCCGTTCCCGGCATTTCTGAGCCAGTTTCTGCCCTGGAACCACTACTAGAATTCGCCAACCAGGCAGGCTACCCCGTCATGATGAAACGCGCCGACGGGGGGGGAGGACGCGGCATCACCCTGATCAACAACGATCGGGAAATGAAAGACTTCTATGATGCTCACAATTCCATTCAAGGCGGCGACCTGGACGCATACTTCGTTGAGAAATTCGTGCACCGCGCTCGTCACGTGGAGACCCAATCCGGCAGAGACCAAGCCGGGAACTTTCGCGTCTATTCAACCCGCGACTGTTCTGTGCAGCGTCGCAACCAAAAACTCATCGAAGAAGCGCCGGCGCCCTTTCTCAGCGCCACAGTTGCAGACAAACTACATGAGTACTCAGCTAAACTCTTCCACACAGTTGGCTACGTCGGGCTGGGAACGTGCGAATTCTTGGTCACTCCAGATGAGGAAGTCTACTTCCTGGAAGTAAACCCGCGTCTGCAAGTCGAACACACAGTCACCGAAGAAGTCTGTGGCCTAGACCTGGTTAGAGAACAAATTCGAATCGCAGCCGGTGAAACAATTTCCGAACTTCCCCCCAGTCGCGGGCACAGCTTTGAACTGCGCATCACCTGCGAAGATCCCATCCAAGGACTAACTCCAGTTGCTGGAGCACTAACCAAAATCCACTGGCCCGCTGGACCAGGAATTCGCATCGATTCCGGCGTAGAAATTGGCGACGAAGTCTCTCCTGCTTACGACTCCATGATGGGCAAAATCATCGTGACAGCCCACAACCGATCCGCCGCCATTGCACGCGCCGTGCGGGCGCTACAAGAACTAGACGTTGAAGGCGTTCCCACCCCCAAAAACCTCTACCTGGACATTCTCCAAGACCCAGCCTTTACTGCTGAAACCGGCCAATACGGTGTCTTTACCAAATGGCTGGAACAAACGCATCAATCCCCAGAAAAACTAGCCGAACTAGCTGCCCAAAGTGAAGTAACTAGTACCACTGGCAATGTGGTTGGGGGTAGGGGACAGCAAAGTGCGCTGGGTGACCCAAACGGAAATCCAGACTCAGCTGCCAAACTACAAACCTTTGTGATTGAAGTCGACGGCAAACGCGTCAAACTAGCTCTACCCCTAGCAATGCTGGCAAGTGGAGCAGAAGCCAGCGGGCAATCCCCGCTCGGAGTGCGCCGTCCGGTGCAGCCGCTACGCGGATCGGGCTCCCCCGAGGCCAGCTTGCGCCAAGAGCGCGACGACAAAGAGCGCTCCGGCGTCATCGTTTCTCCCATGCAGGCAATGATCACTCGCATCAACGTCAAACCAGAACAAGTAGTCGAAAAAGGCGACCTACTGTTAGTGCTGGAATCCATGAAAATGGAAAACTACGTTTATGCTCCACTTCGGGGCGTGGTCAAAGAAATTTTTGTGGAACCCGCCCAAGCAGTGGAAGCCGGACAAACCCTGATGCAGCTAGGCATTGAAGACGTGGACCAGAAAGAAGCTAAATGACCAGCAACTACCAGACGATTGGCTATAAAACAATTAGCGATTTAGCTGCCAAAGCCGAACAAACTGCTCAAGAACGCCAACACTCCAAAGGCAAACTGAGTGCGCGAGAACGCCTAGCTCTGCTCTTCGACCCAGATACCTTCCAAGAAATGGGTCAATTCCATGGCGGCAACCTGGAAAAGGGCAAAGTCAGCTGCGCAGTCATCACCGGGTTTGGCAAAATCCACGGTCGGGTAGTCGGCGCTTACGCTCAAGATTTTTCTATCCAAGGCGGCACCCTAGGGCGAGTTGAAGGCGAAAAAATCTGTGCCCTGATGGATAAAGCTATGGATTTGCGAGTGCCAATCATCGGGCTCATCGACTCTGGGGGAGCCCGGATTCAAGAGGGGGTAGCGGCGCTTTCCGAATACGGACATATTTTCCGTCGCACCTGTCAGGCCTCCGGGTTCGTGCCGCAAATTTCGCTGATTCTAGGTCCTTGCGCTGGTGGAGCAGTCTACTGTCCGGCACTTACCGATCTGATCGTAATGACCAAAGAGTCGTCCAAAATGTTCGTGACCGGCCCGGACGTGGTCAAAGCTGCCACCGGTGAGGAAATCTCGATGGATGACTTGGGAGGTGGCTACGTCCACAACGCAGTTTCAGGTGTCGCCCACTATCTAGCCGAAGACGAAGCTGACGCCATCGATTACGTGCGTACTTTGTTGGTATACCTGCCTTCCAACGCGACCGAGCAGCCACCCACCTACAGTTACGTAACCAGTCACCGGGATGCTGAAGCTGCCGCCAAAGTAGGCGATTTAGTGCCCACAAACGACCGGATTCCCTACGACGTAGTAGACGTGATCACCTCACTGGTGGATTACGGGGAATTCATTCAGGTGCACGAATTATTTGCCACCTCGGCGGTAACAGGATTTGCCTGTATCAACGGTCAGCCAGTGGGGATTGTTGCCAACCAGCCGAAAGTATTGGCCGGTATTTTAGACGTGGATTCTTCCGAAAAAGTAGCCCGTTTCGTCCGTATGTGTGATGCATTCAACTTACCGGTGATTACTTTGGTGGATGTGCCCGGATACAAACCGGGTTCTGACCAAGAGCGAGCAGGCATTATCCGTCGAGGCGCCAAAGTGATTTACGCCTACGCGGAGACCACTGTGCCCACTATTACCGTGACTTTGCGCAAAGCTTATGGCGGTGCTTACATCGTGATGGGTTCAAAGTCTTTGGGTGCAGACTTGAATTTTGCTTGGCCTGGAGCCAAAATGGCGGTTTTAGGCGCCGAGGGTGCGGTCAACATCATTCACCGCCGCGAACTCAAGGCAGCTGCTAGTGCCGGTGAAAATGTGGCTAAACTACGTGAACAATTAATTGAAGACTACGAACGCCGGACGGTAAACGCCAATCTATCTTTGCAAACCGGACAGTTAGACGCAATGATCGACCCAGCTGAAACGAGGACGGAATTAGAAAGGGCGCTGAGCCTACTCAAAGACAAGCAACGACAAGAGAGCATGCCCAAAAAACATGGCAACCAGCCGCAATGAATGCAATTGGTAGGCAAGCTGGCGTTTACTACAGCTAAGTACTTGAGAGATTCCCGATAAGAAAAGAAACGAGCGAGAAAATTATGACGAGTAGCCCACTTTTTATTGATCAGTTGAATGCTCAGCCACACGTGTTGGCGTTTGCGGGTCAATCGACGCCGTGGACTAGTGCGTTGGCGGATTTAGTGTCGGACTCTGATTTGGCGGCGGATTTGCGAGCCAGGATGGAGGCGGCTAACCGGATTTTGAGTCCGGTGGCGGCGGACTTATTGGCCACTACCGGTCAGGTGGTTGATTTATTCAGTTTTAAGCCGACTAGTTCGGTGTTGTTGGGTCAGGCAGCGGCAGCTAGCTATTCGGTGCCTGGGATTGCTTTGGTGCAGTACGGGGCAATAGCAGATTTAGCGAAATTGGGCTATGGTCTGACGTCAGATAACTTGGTGGCGGCGATTGGTCACTCCCAAGGTATGTTGGGTGCACACATGGTTGAGGCTGCTCGCCAAGCTGGCTCACTGGCAAAGGCTGGAGACAAAATTAGTCAAATTTTGGCTTTAGCAACGCTAATCGGGGTGGCTGGCATCAGGGTAGCTCGGGCTTTGGGAATTGCTCGTCAAGGTGAAACTACACCGATGCTCTCCATTAAGGGCGCGACTAGAGAACAAATAGAGGCACTAATTGAGAGAACCCACGTTGCTGATCGCGTGCAAATCGCGGTGACCAATACAGCTACGCATTTCGTATTGTCGGGGTATCCTACAGATTTGGCGCTGGTAGCCAAAGCGGCTCAAGCTGAACAAGCCCGCCAGCAAAAAGAGCGCGACGACAAGTTACGTGGGGGGCGTGTCTTTACGCCGGTAATGGAATATTTGGATGTGACGTTGCCTTTCCACTCGCCTTTGTTAGCCGAGGCGGCAGAATTGGTATTGACTTGGGCTAAAGCTTGTGGTCTGGATGAAAAATGGGCTAAGCGTTTGGCTTCAGAAGTATTGGTGCAACCTGTCGACTGGTCCAATTTGCTCGATGGAGCCGTGTCCAAAACCAGTGATCCCACGAAGCTGTGGGTTTTGAACCTGGGTCCGGGCACGGTGGCCTTGAAGTTGACTTTTGCTTTAGTCAATGGCACTGGTGTAGGGCTGGTGGACGTGTCGACGGGAGCAGCCCGCGAATTGTTGGTCTCTAGCGCGGTGCCGGAGCGAACCCAGGACTGGAGTAAATTTGCTCCCCGCGTGTTGGACACCCCTTCTGGCAAGAAGGTGTCGACGGCGTTTACTCGTTTGACGGGGCGTTCCCCCGTGTTGTTGCCGGGAATGACTCCAACTACGGTGGATCCAGAAATTGTGGCCGCTGCCGCCAATGCTGGTTATTGGGCAGAGTTAGCTGGTGGCGGCCAGGTGACTGCCGAAGTGTTGGATCGGCACCTGCGGGAATTGGACGAATTGTTGGACGAGGGGCAAACAGTTCAATTCAACGCCATGTTCATGGACCGGTATTTGTGGAACCTGCAATTTGGGACCTCGCGCTTAGTGCCCAAAAAGCGGGCTTCTGGTGCGCCAATTGACGGCGTGGTCATTTCTGCTGGAATTCCCGAACTTGAGGAAGCCAAAGAGTTAATTGCACAATTGCAGGCCGACAACTTCCCTTACGTGGCCTTTAAGCCGGGAACGATAGCTCAAATTCGCCAGGTATTGCAAATTGCCAAAGAGGTGGCTCCCGCTCAAGTTTTGATGCAGGTAGAAGGCGGCGAAGCTGGCGGCCACCACTCTTGGGAGTCCTTGGAAGACCTGCTGTTGGCGACTTACGGCGAAGTGCGCGACGTTGAGAACGTGATTTTGCTAGCTGGTGGGGGGATCGGTACACCTCAGCGGGCGGCTGAGTTCATTACCGGCGAGTGGGCTCGCGTCTACGGCCGTCCCAATATGCCCGTCGATGGCGTCATGGTGGGAACTGCAGTGATGACGGCCAAAGAAGCACACACCTCTGAGGCCGTGAAAAAGCTGCTAGTGGAAACCCCGGGAATCGTGCCGGGCAAGAACCAAACGGACCCCTTCGCAGTGGAAGGCTGGGTTGGCTCTGGACAAGTAGTTGGTGGAGTTTCCTCAGGCCTGTCGCATTTGCGGGCTGACATTTACGAGGTGGAAAACGCGTCAGCGCGTTGCGGTCGCTTGATCGTGGAGCTGTTGAATGACAGCGAACACTTGCAGGAGAACCTGCTGGCTCGCCGCGCCGAAATCATTGCTGCTTTGAATCAAACGGCAAAGCCTTTCTTTGGTGAATTGTCTGAAATGACTTACCTAGAGATGGCTGAACGTTTCGCTGACCTGGTTTATCCGTGGGCAGATCCCACTTACGTAGATCGTTTCTTGCACTTGTTGCAGCGCATTGAGGCACGAGTCAGTGACGTGGAATCTGGCGAAATCGACACTTTGTTCGCGTCGGCAGCAGATGTGAAAGACCCCCAGCCTGCGCTGGCTAAATTGCAGGCCGCTTATCCCCAGGCAGCGCAGATTCGGGTAACTCCCACTGACGTGGCTTGGTTCCCGAACTTGTGCCGGGAGTATCCAAAACCAATGCCGTTCGTGCCGGTAATTGATGGGGATTTGCTGCGCTGGTGGGGACAAGACCAGTTGTGGCAGTCCGAGGATCCGCGCTATTCAGCGGATTCAGTTAGAGCAATCCCCGGTCCGATTGCGGTGGCGGGAATTACGACGATGAATGAGCCGGTAGCCGACATTTTGGGTCGTTTCGAGGCGGCCATGTTGGAGCGCGTGCAAAGTGAAGCGGACGCAAATGTGCAGCCGGGGGTGGCACGTTTGTGCGATGCCGCCACAGTAGAGGAATTCATTCGCTGCAGCCCGAATATTTCCTGGTGCGGTCACATTACTCCCAATCCTGCTTACGGCACTGAAATTGGCGACTCGATTTACGAGTTGAAGCCAGTGAGGGCAGCCGGAGCTGCGGATCAGGCTGATGCTCAACGGTTTGACTTGGATATCCACCTGGATACCTTCTGGGACAACGAAGCAGACGGTGGACTATCGAAACACGCTGTCCGCCACATTGTGATTCCACTATTAGTGGAGAACCTCGGGGCTGGGCGGATGCCGGTTGTGGACGTGGAGCGCTTGCCCCAGCACGTGTATCAAATGTTGGCTGCCACCGCAGGTATCGGCAATACGGCAATCACTGGCGATCACTTGACACAAATGCCAAAAGTTGAAGGCGGAATCGCCAAACTGCAAGCAGATGGCACACCGGTAGTGCCAGCCGTGGGCGAGCCTGCTGACCCGCAGTATCCATTTGGTCGAGCCCACGCTACCTACACTTTGTCGGCTAACCTAGGATTGGATCACGGTGCGGCCACCGGTCACGCCTTGGATGCAGGCCAAATTGTGGGAGGTGCCGCTCCGGGTTCACTCACTTATTCTCGAATCGCGCCGGATGCTTTAGTGGGGCCAGCGTGGCCAGCGATTTACGCGGGTTTAGGGTCGGTCTTTGTCGATGGCTTCCCCGTGATCGAAGGCTTACTGAACGCGGTTCATCTAGATCACTTGATTCGCTTGGAAATCAGCGAAGACGAGTTGCTTTCTCACATTGGTGAAACTATTCATTTGACTAGCTGGGCGGAAAATTATTTGGAGTCCGCTTCTGGCCGCGTTGTCGTAGTGAATGTGCAGCACGCGCTGGCAGATGGCACGGTGATTGCCAACGAGACTGAAAGGTTTGCGATCCGCGGGCGAGCCTTTTCTGAGGAATTACCACCTGAAGCTCCGGCTTTGGGTGGAGTGCAGACTGAAGTGGTGGATACTGCTCGCCGCCTGCTGCGCCGTTTCAAGGTGCAGGCTCCCACCGACATGACAGCGTTTGCTCGCACTTCTGGTGACTTCAATCCGATTCACACGTCGGTGCGGGGTGCGGGAATTTCGGGTTTGACTGCGCCGCTGGTGCACGGCATGTGGTTGTCGGCCACAGCTCAACATGCGGTGCAGGCTACCGTCGAGGATGGCTCTCACTTTGAGATAGCTGGTTGGACTTATTCGATGTACGGAATGGTGCAACTAAACGACGTGGTCGAGATTTCGGTGGAGCGAGTCGGCAAAGTAGTTGGTGGCGGCCTGGTCTTAGAGGTGACTTGCCGTCACGATGGCCAGATTTTGTCCAAGGGCACTGCGGTGACGCGCGGTTTGCGTACTGCTTACGTGTATCCGGGACAGGGCATCCAAAAACAGGGCATGTTGTTGGATGAGCGGGCTCAATCCCCGGCAGTGCGCGAAATTTGGGATCGCGCAGATGCGGTGACTCGGGAACGGTTGGGCTTTTCGATTATTGCCTTGGTGCGTGACAATCCGGTGGAGTTGACCGCCAATGGGGTGACTTATCGCCACCCAGAGGGTTTGTTGAACTTGACTCAGTTCACACAGGTGGCTTTGGCGACGGTGGCACTCGCCCAGACAGCGCGCCTGAGGGAGGCTGGCGCGCTGATTTGGCCTGCCTACTATGCGGGACACTCTTTGGGAGAATACAACGCTTTGTCCTCGTTTGGTGAGGTTATTTCACTAGAGACAGTGTTGGAGTTAGTGTTTTACCGCGGCTCGACAATGCACCAGTTAATTGAGCGCGACGAGCAGGGGCGCTCGAATTATCAGATGGGGGCGCTGCGTCCAAACCAGTTCGGGATGGGCGATGAGCAAGTAAACGACTACGTAGCACAGATTTCTGCCGAGTCGGGCGAGTTCTTGCAAATCGTGAACTACAACTTGGCTGGCGCCCAGTATGCGGTAGCGGGAACGATCAAAGGTCTGCAAATTCTAGCTGCTGATGCGGCTCGTAGGGCCAAAGAGTTTGGTGGCAAACCGCCCTTCATGTTGATTCCTGGTATCGATGTGCCGTTCCACTCGAAGGTGTTGTTCAACGGTGTGGCCGAATTCCGGGACAAGTTGGATGCTTTATTGCCGTCAGAAATCAATTACCAGCGTTTGGTGGGTAAATACATTCCCAACTTGGTGGCGATTCCTTTCGAGCTGACAAAAGAATTTGCGCGAGCGGTTTTAGAAGTAGTGCCTTCCCAGCGGATTCAGGCAGCTTTAGCGGATGCCAAGACGTGGGCAAATTATGAGCAGGATGAGCAAAAACTAGGTCGCCTGCTGTTGACCGAAGTGTTGTCTTGGCAATTTGCCTCCCCGGTGCGCTGGATTGAAACCCAAAAATTGTTGTTCACTCCTGTTTCTCAGGGCGGTTTGGGCGTTGAACAGTTGATTGAAGTCGGTTTGGGTACTTCTCCCACTTTGGCGAATTTGGGTCGCAATACTTTGAATTTGGCGGAATTTACCGACGTCAAGGCGGCAGTCTACAACGTGGGACGCGACGAGGCGCGCGTGTACATGACTGACACAGATTCGGCTGTAAGCGATGAAGTAGATGCGGATGAGGAGCTGGCAGCTGCGAGCAGCGGAGCAGGGGACGGCAGCGCGAGTGCTGCCTCTGCAGTTGGCGCTGGCATTGAAGCCGCGAATCCAGCTGCAGGAGCAACGAGTTCGAACTCGGCTGCCAGTTCTGCTTCTGGTGCCGGTACGGAGACTGCTGGAGCAGTAGGTGCTGCTGCTACGGCCGGAGTGCCAGCACCTGCAACGCCCGCCCAGTCCGTGTCTGTGCCTGTAGCTACTTCAGGTGAGCGCCCTGATGATTTGTCATTCCAGGCTGCGGATGCGATTAACGTGTTGTTGGCTTATTCGGCAAAGGTGCGTTTGGATCAAATTGGCAGCGAGGACACCACGGACACGTTGACTAATGGCGTGTCTTCTCGGCGCAACCAGCTGCTCATGGATATCAGCGCCGAACTGGGAGTGGCTTCAGTTGAGGGTGCAGCTGAGGCGACAATTGGCCAGTTGGCTGGCATCGTGAATAAGGCTGCGCCGCATTACAAGGCGTTTGGCTCGGTGCTCACCGATGTGATTCGCGAACGCCTGAGCGCGCTCTTTGGTGCAGTAGGGGTGAAGTTGGCGCAGATCGAAAAGCGTGTGAGCGAAGTATGGCAGCTGGGGCCTGGGTGGGTGGCTGCCACTGTGAGTGCGTTGGTGTTGAATACACGCGAGGGGGCTTCAACTCGGGGCGGCGACTTGGCGACATTGCCAGCTCTAGCGGCTGCTACTCAGGCGGCAGCCAATGATTTGATCGACGCGGCGGTGGTGCAGGTCGGCCAGGAGCAGGGGATTGCGGTGACGCTGCCTTCTGCTGGCACGGGAAGTGGCGCTGGCGTGGTTGACTCGGCGGCTTTGGACGCGTTTGCTGAGAAGGTCACTGGGCCAAGCGGCGTGTTGGTGGCTACAGCCAAGTTTGTGTTGAATCAGCTCGGGGCTGAGGTTCCAGTTGAACTCGAGGAAAGCGACGAGTCCGCAGTAGTGGTGGCGGCTGTTGAAGCGGAGTTGGGTTCTGACTGGGTGAAGTTGGTCGAACCGCGTTTTGACGCGAATAAAGCGATTTTATTTGACGACCGGTGGGCTTCTGCTCGCGAGGATTTGGCGCACTTGTATTTTGAGGGGCGAGAGCCTGCGGGCTGTTTTATTGGTACGGGCGTGGATTTAGCTGACCAAGCCAAGTGGTATCAACAGCGAGCTAAAGCTAATGGCCAAAGCGAGCGGGCGGAACTATTTGCTCAGATCGCCAAGGAAGCGTTGCAAACTACGTCTGCGAATACGCACACTTCTCGGTTTGCCGGTCAGGTGGCGGTGGTCACGGGTGTGGCTCCGCGTTCAATTGCTGCCCAGGTGGTAGCTGGCTTATTGGCGGGCGGGGCCATCGTGGTGGCTACTTCGCATAGTTTCCGCCAGGAAACCATTGACTGGGCAAAACAGTGCTATCGCGATCATGCGACAGTGGATGCAAAATTGTGGCTGCTACCGGCGAATCTGTCTAGCTACCGCGATTGTGACGCGTTGGTAGCCTGGGTAGGGGATGTCCAGAAGAAGGTGGCGGGAGCGAAAACTACTGTCACCAAAGAGGCGTATGTGCCGGATTTGTTCTTCCCCTTTGCGGCTCCTCCAGTGCATGGTACTTTGGCTGATGCGGGCGCGTTATTTGAGAATCAGGCGCGTTTGATGCTGTGGGGGGTTGAGCGCACGATTGCCGGTTTGGCGGCGTTGGGCACCGATACAGCGGTTCAACACAAGATGCACGTGGTGTTACCTGGTTCGCCGAACCGGGGAATTTTCGGGGGAGATGGCGCTTACGGTGAGGTAAAAGCGGCTTTTGATGCGATTGTGCGGCGGGCTCGGGCTGAGGTCAACTGGTCGAGTCGGGTTACTTTTGCGCACCCACTGATCGGTTGGGTGAAGGGCACGGGCTTGATGGGTGGCAACGACCCGTTGGTGTCGGTGGTGGAAAAGCGCGGTTTGCGGGTGTGGACTACCCAGGAAATTGCGGATGCACTACTGGAGGTAGCTACCCGTGAAGCACGAGAGCAGGCTTTGCTTTCGGGTCCACTGGAGGTCGATTTGACGGGTGGTCTGGGTGCGGAGCCACTCGACATTCGCGCTTTGCGGGCGGAGGCGGAAGCCGAGCTAGCTGCCAATACTGCTCGGGATGAACTGATTGCTCAGTCGGTGAAGATTCGTGCCTTGCCTACGCCAAAGATTGCTCACCAGCCGGAAGTGGATTTGGCGCAGTGGAGTGGCGTCCAAGCCAAGCCAGAAGACCAGGTTGTGATTGTGTCGATTGGTGAGGTTGGTCCGTGGGGTTCTGGGCGCACGCGTTTGGAGGCGGAGCTGGGAATTTCTTCGGATGGCCAGGTCGACTTGTCGGCGGCAGGTGTGTTGGAGTTGGCTTGGAATATGGGGTTGTTGGAGTGGAATGACAGCCCGAATCCTGGCTGGTACGACCAGGACGGCAATTTGGTGCCAGAAGAGGACATTGTGGAGCGTTTCCACGACGAAGTGGTGGCTCGTTCGGGGATTCGCCCATTTGACGACGGGATGGGCCAGGACTATTTGCAGGGCACGGACACGGAGGCGGCCGAGATTTTCTTGGATCGCAATATTGAATTCACGGTGCCAACCGAGGAGGTTGCCCGCGAATATTTGCGCTTGGATCCTGACCACACGCGGATTGCTCGCGATGTGGATTCTGGCGAGTGGGTGGTGACTCGCTTGCAGGGCGCTGTGGTGGCTGTCCCGCGTCGGGCGACGATGAGTCGCACGGTTGGCGGACAGTTCCCTACTGGTTTTGATTCACAAAAGTGGGGGATTCCCGCCTCAATGGTCGATAGCGTGGATCCGATTGCTTTGTGGAATATCGTGACAGCGGTTGATGCTTATGTGTCGGCCGGGTTTACTCCAGCAGAGATTTTGCAGTCGGTGCATCCGTCTTTGGTAGCATCCACTCAGGGTACTGGTTTTGGCGGCATGCATTCGATGCGCAGATTGTATTTGGATCGATTCTTGAACCGCCAGATTCCAACGGATATTTTGCAAGAGGCGTTGCCAAACGTGGTGGCTGCTCACGTTATGCAGTCTTATGTGGGTGGCTACGGTAACATGATTCAGCCGGTGTCTGCTTGTGCGACGGCCGCCATTTCGATGGAGGAAGCTTCCGATAAAATCGCTTTGGGCAAGGCCGATTTTGTGGTGGCGGGCGCGATCGATGACATTGGGGTCGAGTCAGTGATTGGCTTTGGCAACATGAATGCGACGGCGAATTCTGCTGAAATGTATGGGAAGGGGATTCGGGCGCGTTTCTTTAGCCGAGCTAATGATCGCCGCCGGGGCGGTTTCTTGGAGGCGCAGGGCGGCGGAACCATTTTGATGACCCGCGGCGATATTGCGCTGCGTTTGGGTCTGCCGGTGGCGGCAGTGGTGGGCTATATCAGCTCGTTTGCGGATGGCGCGCACACTTCGATTCCGGCTCCTGGGTTAGGGGCTTTGGCCGCTGGCCGGGGTGGTTCGACTTCAAAACTAGCCGCTGGTTTGGCGGCTTTGGGTTTGAGCGCTAACGACATTGCGGTGGTTTCAAAGCACGATACTTCGACTAATGCGAATGATCCGAATGAGTCTGAGTTGCACAACACTTTGGCACATGCACTGGGACGTGATCGCGGTAACCCGTTGTATGTGATTTCGCAAAAGTCGATCACAGGTCACGCTAAGGGTGGGGCGTGTGTGTTCCAGGTGAATGGTTTGACCCAGTTGTTTAGTACCGGTGTGATTCCGGCGAATGCGTCGTTGGATTGCGTGGATCCGGCTTTGGAGCGCGACGAACACATGGTCTGGTTGAAGCAGCCGCTGCAGGTGGGCAAAACTGTGAAGGCGGGTTTGGTGACTTCACTGGGCTTTGGCCACGTGTCGGGGTTGGCGGCGATTGTTTCTCCGGGTGCTTTTGAGGCGTCGGTGGCTAAGTTCCATGGCCAGTCGGCTTTGGATGAGTGGCGGGAAAAGGCTAATGCGCGTTTGGCTGCCGGTCAGCGTCATCGCGAAGCGGGAATGATGGGTCGTGAACCCTTGTATCAGCCGATTGACAATCGTCGTTTTGCTGCGGATAGTGCAACTTACGATGCGCACGAGGTGGAAAAGGCGATGTTGTTGGATGCGGATGCGCGCTTGGGTGAAAGCGGGGTGTTCTAGGATTTAGCCGTATCGAGGGGTTGGTTGCTTTATAGGTAACCAACCCTTTTTGCTGCGCGTGGTGTGGGCTTGTAACTTTGCAATTGTGGTTTGTGCTGGCAGATAGTAAGTTGCGGCTTGTGTTTTTGAGTTCTCGTCAAAAATCCATACAGTATGTCCATGAGTGTGTTGGGGATTGGCGTTGACGTGGTGTCGTTGTCTGATTTTGCGGCACAATTGGAACAGCCAGGTTCGAAGCTTTTGGCGTTATATTCTGCGCGCGAGGTGCGTCAGGCTGAGATCCGAGGGCGGGAAAAGGGGGATGGACAGGGCGTGCATTTGGCGGCGCGCTGGGCGGGAAAAGAAGCTGTGTTGAAGGCTTGGTTTGCAGCTTTAGGCCAGAATCCGCCTCCTTATACGGTGGATGATTTTCCGTGGGCGGAAGTGGAGATTTTGGCGGATAAGTTGGGGCGGCCGCAGGTGATCTTTGGTGAGCGCGCGGCCATGGCGGTAGAGGAATCCTTGGGAGTTTTGCGTCGTTGTTTGCGGTGGAATTTGTCGCTTAGTCACGATGGGCCGGTGGCGCTAGCTTTTCTAGTGTTAGAAAAAGTAGGTTAGTTGAGCGGCTGTGCCTAAAACCATAGTTGCGGGATTGAGGCTAATTGACGCTCTGCAGTATCATTGGCTACGTACTTTTCAGGTTCTAGCGCACAATTGCGATTATGTTGGCCGTGGCTAGCATTTAGCGTTGTTAGATTCTGGAAGACCGGGAGGATTCGCCTAGTGGCCTATGGCGCACGCTTGGAAAGCGTGTTGGGTGAAAGCCCTCGGGGGTTCGAATCCCCCATCCTCCGCCGCACAGTGCTCTATCGCCGTGCGCTGTGTCGTGCTGTTTGTGTCGGCTTGTGTTTTGTGTTTGCTATCGGGTCGTGAGTTTGGTCTAGGTTTTGGTTGCTCGGCACCTAGATGCTGGATCTAAGTCCCGCGTCTGTTCCTGTGTTGAAGCGGTTTTGAGGATTTAAGTCTGCTACAGCGTCTGATTGTAGGCGTATGTGCCGCCGCCCATTTTGCTATTTGATTCGACTTGATTTTACTCACCAGACTGTTAGACTGGGCGTGCTTCAGTAAGTTCGTATAGTGAATGGACAATGCTAAGATGAAAGTTCGTCGATTATCGCGAAAAGGATTTAGTTGTTTTGCGGCAGCAGCCTTGACGTCCACGTTAGGTGTGTTTGCGGTGTCGATGCCGGAGGCTGTGGCTGATGATACTAGCACTAGCGCTCGTGGAATTGAGCTGGGCATTGGCTCTTGGGGCGATTACTATGCTTCGCGGCTAGACTACCAGTACGTTTATTTTGGCAATTGGACCGGCGAGTATACCAAGCAGGATCAGCCGGTAAAGTGGCGGATTTTGGATAGCCATAATTCGAATATGGACGAAGACGATGACGGCATGTTCTTGATGTCGGAATATATCCTCGACGTTGGCGTCTTTGATGATGACAATGATGAAGATAACAACGTATGGAATCAGAGCGCTGCGAA
>CBCPNB010000075.1:0-50120 GCA_965120455.1 uncultured Actinomycetaceae bacterium
AATCCAACTCCTTCCAGAGCCTCCTTATCATCCTCGTCAACCTTGTATATTCGAGTACCACCATTGTAGGTAACGACGCCGGCATAATCTGTGTACTCGAACTCGTTGTACCCTAAGGTCACCTCAGCATTATAGATTTCACCAACAGTCATGTTGGTAAAGGCAGTGGTGTCGCCGCCATAGTAGCTTGGAGCAATGCTATAAGTGATTATTACCTGGGCTAGATCCAAACTCTCATCACTCAAAACATCTTTACTCAAGGTGATATAAAATTCATCCGTGACACCCGCATCGTAGTTAAAACTCCACCTGTTACCCAGCGATACATCGTTATCGCCGCTATCGCGACCGACGACACTAATAGTATTTCCCAAACCTTGGTAGAAGGCTGCGACCTCTGCCCGTGACAATGCAGATAAGCTTTCAGCAATGAATCCAGCCAGCTTATCGGTGATACCATAATCGTCGCTTGCCACCTGACCTACGTTCACTGTCAACTGGTAGGAAATAGTGTCAGTTGTGTCGACTGTGGCTTTCTTCACCCACCCATTGTCGCTTGCGTAGTCTTCCCACACCTCTTTAGTGATGCTAGGAGTGTTGTTCTTGTCATTTACCTCTGCGTCTGGGTCGGTAGTAGTCAAGGAGGTAAGCGCTCCCACACTACTATCCACTAAGTACCAACCCAGCTCCAGGCCACTAAATTTCAGAGTATCATCCTCAGCCACATCCGTAGCTTCAGGGAGAATGCCAGCCCCTTCGGCGAACCCAATCGCTTCTTCCGCAAAGCTCTTCACAGTCTCTGCGCTTGGCTCCCCGGACCAACTTACTCTATAACTGCCGCTATTATCATCCAGGGTAAGTGTAATGTTGTATTTACCTGCTACGGATGATAAGAATTGGTACCATGCACCGCTCCCCTCAACCTGGTATTCATATACGCCAGAATCCTTGTCATATGTCAACAAGTCGGCAATCTTGTATACAGAGTAAGTAGCTCCAGCAGTAGTATTGTTGATTGTGATAGTGCCTTCCTCTGCACTAGCTGCTGTGGCAGTTGCTGTCCCGATAATCAAAGCCAGCATGACTGCGAATAATTTCTTGATCGCTTTCATATCTGTCAGTAATCCTTATCCTCTAGTGAATGTGTATCCGCAATAAATAGCTTCATTCCGCCATTTCCGTTCGATATCTTTACGAAAATATTGCAGACAATTGGGTTTACGATTCTTTTCCCCCTTCCTCTGAGTTCGTATTGAGGTATCTAGGAAAAGCCCTCTAAATCATTTATAGATTGCCTACAGACAACAAAATGATTCTACGAACTTTTCCATTGTCCCAGAATAAATACAGGTTTCATATACGTCAAGCATAACTAAAACTTTCTCTAAAATTTTCACTATTCAAGACATGTATTAAAATCCACTTTCATACTTTATCTAGATAATCACAGGATTTTCTAACTATCTCCCCCCCATTACATAAACTAACACGTAAAAAGTTATGCAACAAAACAAAATCTATGATATAGAGAAACAATTTAGCTTAGACTTTTGATGGAATATACTGTGCATCCAAGTGTCGCACTGCAAAATCTTTGTTCTCATGCCATACTGGTGGTTCTATCAAAATTCATTCACCAAATTCATCCGACCTATTACAAATAGGTCGGATGAATTCTTAAAATAGATCCCATGAATCCATAAATAGGTATGACGAATTCTATCTAGCTAAATAGATCTGATGAATTTGGAGAAAATGAGAAAACGATTCCCTATTGTAAATCTACGGGTTCATGGGCCCTTCTCCACTATGTGTGGAAACTAGAAGAACCACATACCTTCACACACTGAGCAAACAAAAAGGCGGAAACCCCGCAACGGAGTCCCCGCCCAAAACTCTATTGAGTTAGCGCCAACAGTGCCCTCCACTAAACACGGCTAGCCCTGTTGGCTGACAGTAAAAGCCACATCACGTAGCCGCCAACCTACTTGATGATCTCAGTCACCCGGCCAGAACCAACCGTGCGACCGCCTTCCCGAATGGCAAAGCCCAAACCAACTTCCATGGCGATTTCCGAAATCAACTCAACCGTGATCTCAGTGGTGTCACCGGGCATCACCATGTCCTTATCAGCAGGCAGCGTAATGATACCAGTAACGTCAGTAGTACGGAAATAGAACTGAGGACGATAGTTCGAGAAGAAGGGCTTCTCACGACCACCCTCGTCCTTCTTCAAAATGTACACCTGTGCCTTGAACTGGGTGTGCGGGGAAATCGTTCCAGGAGCCGCCACCACCTGGCCGCGCTCCACGTCAGTACGCTTAGTACCACGCAGCAACAAACCACAGTTCTCACCAGCCCAAGCCTCATCCATGGACTTGTGGAACATTTCAATCCCAGTCACAGTGGTCTTTTGTAGTTCGCGCAAACCAACGATCTCAATTTCAGAGTTGATCGGCAGCTTACCGCGCTCAACGCGACCAGTCACCACAGTACCGCGACCAGTAATCGTAAACACGTCCTCAATCGGCATCAAGAACGGCTTGTCCATGTCGCGTTCTGGAGTCGGAATGTACTCGTCGACAGCATCCATCAGCTCTTCGACCTTGGCCACCCACTCGGCGTCGCCCTCTAGAGCCTTCAGAGCCGAAACGCGAATCACTGGAGCATTGTCGCCGTCAAAGCCCTGGGAGGACAACAGGTCACGTACCTCTTCCTCGACCAGTTCCAGCATTTCCTCGTCGTCCACCATGTCAGCTTTGTTCAAAGCCACCAAAATCGTGGGTACACCCACCTGGCGAGCCAACAAAACATGCTCACGAGTCTGAGCCATCGGACCATCAGTCGCGGCCACCACCAAAATTGCGCCATCCATCTGGGCGGCACCGGTAATCATATTCTTGACGTAGTCGGCGTGACCGGGAGCATCGACGTGAGCATAGTGACGCTTGTCAGTCTGGTACTCGACGTGAGAAACGTTGATAGTAATACCACGTTCGCGCTCTTCGGGAGCGTTATCCACCTTGTCGAAGGGAGTAAATTCGTTCAGATCTGGGTACTTGTCGTGCAAAACCTTCGTAATTGCAGCAGTCAGCGTAGTCTTACCGTGGTCAACGTGACCGATGGTTCCAACGTTAACGTGCGGCTTGACACGCTCAAACTTGGCCTTTGCCACTTGTGTCCTCCTGGACTCGGGTAGTTCTCTATTCGGTGTAAAGACTAACACCGGGGCAGAGCACCTACGGGTGTAACTTTTTCATTTTTGAGCCTCCTCACTAAGATACAACCTGCGTCAGTGAAGCCGCCTCTGCGCTCAATTATGCGCCTCAGCAACCAACACAGTTTGCTGCCTCCTAGTGAGGAGACAACCCGGGGGCTACTCGCCCCGAGATTTACCGATAACTTCCTCGGCCACAGCCTTTGGAACCTCGGCATAGCTATCAAATTGCATGGTGTACATAGCGCGACCCTGAGTCTTCGAACGCAAGTCGCCCACGTAACCAAACATTTCGGACAAGGGCACGAGTGCGCGAACCACGCGAACACCGTGCTGTTCATCCATCGACTGAATTTGGCCGCGTCGAGAATTCAGGTCACCAATCACGTCACCCATGTACTCTTCCGGAGTACGCACCTCGACATCCATCACCGGCTCTAGCAACGTCGGCTTAGCCTGCTTCAACGCCTCCCGCATCGCCATCGAACCAGCAATCTTAAACGCCATTTCAGACGAGTCAACTTCATGGTAAGCACCATCCAGTAGCGTGGCACTAACACCCACCACCGGGTAGCCAGCTAACACGCCAGTTTGCAGCGCCTCCTGGAAGCCCGCATCCACCGAAGGAATATACTCGCGGGGAACCCGGCCACCAGTTACCTTGTCGATAAACTCGTAGTCCTTTTCCGCATTCGCTTCCATCGGGGTAATCGCAATCAACACGCGACCGAACTGACCCGAACCACCAGTTTGCTTCTTGTGCGTGTACTCCAGTTTTTCAACCGGCCGACGAATAGTCTCTCGGTAGGCCACCATCGGCTTACCCACATTCGCTTCCACCTTGTATTCGCGACGCATCCGGTCAACGATCACATCCAGGTGCAGCTCACCCATACCGCCAATAATGGTTTGACCAGTTTCCGGATCCTGTTCCACCGTGAAAGTTGGGTCTTCCTCCGCCAATTTTTGGATCGCAGTCCCCATCTTTTCCTGGTCAGCCTTAGACTTTGGCTCAATCGCAACTTGGATCACCGGTTCGGGGAAAGTCATCGACTCCAACACCACCGGCTGATCCTGGGAACACAAAGTATCCCCAGTTGTGGTCTCTTTCAAACCAATGAAAGCGTAAATATTTCCAGCGTGAGCCACATCAACCGGGTTCTCGTGGTTGGAGTGCATCTGGAAGAGTTTACCAACCCGCTCACGCTTACCCTTAGTGGCATTGTAAACCTGTTGCCCCGAACTCACGCTGCCCGAGTAAACGCGCACGTACGTGAGCTTGCCATAGAAGGGGTGCACCGCAATCTTGAAAGCCAAAGCCGAGAACGGTTCATCATCAGAAGGCTCGCGCATAATGACTTCCTCTTCGTTGCGAGCCGAGTGAGCCTCAACCGCACCCACATCCATAGGGGAAGGCAAATAGTCGAGCACCGCATCCAACATGGGTTGAATGCCCTTGTTTTTCACAGCCGAACCACAAAATACTGGGTAAGCCTCAGAAGCCAAAGTTTGAGCTCGCACACCCTGTTTGATTTGCTCATCGGTCAGCGTGCCATTTTCCAGGTAAGCTTCCATCAGTTCTTCACTGGCTTCAGCCGCTGACTCAATCAATTGTTCGCGATACTCCTCAGCCTGGTCGAGCAGATCAGCAGGGACCTCCTCTTCCACCACCACGGCACCCATAGTCTTATTGCCCTGGTCGTCAGTTTCCGGGAAACGAATCGCCTTCATCTTCACCAGGTCGATCACGCCATCGAAAGCGCTCTCCGCCCCGATTGGCAGCTGCATTACAATCGGCTTGGCATTCAAACGATCCTTAATCGTTTGCACCGAAAAGAAGAAGTCCGCGCCCAACTTATCCATCTTGTTGATGAAACAAATCCGGGGCACGTTGTACTTATCCGCCTGACGCCACACGGTCTCTGACTGGGGTTCCACCCCCTCTTTTCCGTCGAATACCGCCACAGCGCCATCCAAAACCCGCAGCGAACGCTCCACTTCGACCGTGAAATCCACGTGACCTGGAGTGTCAATAATGTTGATCTGGCGATCTTTCCAAAAACAGGTGGTTGCAGCAGAAGTAATCGTAATTCCGCGCTCGCGCTCCTGTTCCATCCAGTCCATGGTGGCAGCACCATCGTGCGACTCACCAATCTTGTAATTAATCCCCGTGTAGAACAAAATTCGTTCCGTCACAGTGGTTTTACCGGCATCAATATGCGCCATGATGCCGATGTTGCGGACCAAATTCAGGTCCTTCAACACTTCAAGTGCCACAACTATTCCTTTTCCTACCAGCGATAATGAGCAAACGCACGGTTCGACTCGGCCATCTTGTGCATGTCCTCGCGACGCTTCACCGCCGCACCCAAACCGTTAGAGGCATCCAAAATTTCATTCGCCAACCGCTCAGTCATCGTCTTCTCGCGACGCTGACGCGAATAATCGACCAACCACCGCAAAGCCAAAGTAGTTGCCCGAGATGCACGCACCTCAACTGGAACCTGGTAAGTGGCACCACCAACCCGACGGGAACGAACCTCAAGAGCCGGACGAATATTGTCCAAAGCGCGCTTCAAAACGCTAACGGGCTCTTGCTCAGTTTTTTGCCCAACAATTTCCAACGCACCATAAACAATGCGTTCAGCAACAGTTTTCTTTCCATCCAACAAAACGCGATTAATCAGCTGGGTAACCAGTTTTGAACCATACAACGGGTCGTCAACCAGCGGGCGTTTTGGAGCGGGACCCTTGCGTGGCATTAGCTCTTCTCCTTCTTTGCGCCATAGCGTGAACGAGCCTGCTGGCGACCACGCACACCCTGAGTGTCCAAAGCACCGCGCACAATGCGGTAACGCACACCCGGCAAATCCTTGACACGACCACCACGAACCAACACCATCGAGTGCTCCTGTAAGTTGTGACCCTCACCAGGAATGTAAGCAGTCACCTCAATTCCGGAGGATAAACGCACACGCGCCACCTTCCGGAGAGCCGAATTCGGTTTTTTCGGCGTGGTCGTATACACGCGGGTGCACACCCCGCGACGCTGAGGCGAACCTTTGAGCGCCGGAGTGCTAACCTTTGTGCGCTTGCGCTGACGGCCCTTGCGGACCAGCTGCTGAATAGTAGGCACTACGTCTCCGTTTGCTAAGGCATCCGCCGACCGCCAGACTTAGCCAACCAATTGGTAACCAAGTCAAGTGGTCGCCAAAATGCTGATATTTTCGATAAAGATAGACGACCAGCCAGGCTCTAAGCAGCAGGAAACACCACTTGGAGCCGGCGTGCCATGACTGAACCGCTAAACCGGAAAACCGGCGTCATCGCAGCAGGAGAATGACACCCGGAGCCTCAATGATGAAGCCCGCGCGCCGCAAATGCGACTAGAACCCGAACCAGTCGAGCACCTAGACAAGGCTAGGAAAATCCTGGCTTTACAGTCAATCCACATGAATGTGTGATTCGACGCAGATTTAAAGCCATTACCGGACTAGTAGCTGCTCTCGAAATCCTCTTCAGTTAACGTGCCACTAGCCAAATTGCTAAAGAAACTATCAACGCTCGACTCATCCAACAACACCGACGAGCCCGCAGAAGTCTGATAAGCAATCGAAGCAATCGGCGGAGTCCCCGACAAACCACTAGCAGTAGCCGACTCAAGCGCCAACAACAACTGAGCAATATCTAAAATAGTCGTGTCCTGATCCACAGTTAGAGCCCCAGCTCCTCCATCAACCAAGGAAATCTGCAAAAAGGGATTAAAAAACAAGCTCCACGAAAGGGCCTCGTCCGATACTGCGTTGAGCACCTGGCGCTGGCGTTCAGCCCGCCCAATATCTCCCAATGGATCCGAATAACGCATGCGCGAAAAGGCCAAAGCCGTATCCCCATCAGCCAAATGACAGCCTGCCTCCCACTCCAACTGCGACTTCGTATCGCTCACATCGTAATCCAAACACAACTCCACGCCACCCAAAGCATCGACAATATCGCCCACGCCATCCATGCCAATCTGCACGTAATGATCAATAGTGAGACCAGTCAAATTCTCAACAGTCTCCACCAACAGAGCAGCCCCGCCAAAAGAAAACGCAGCATTGATTTTATTCATTCCATAACCGGGAATCTCCACGTAAGTATCGCGCGGCAAAGACACCATGGCAGTCTGCCCATTGTCGGCCTTGTGTACCAAAATAATTGAATCCGAACGCTGACCAGTTACTCCATCGTCTTGGTCGGAATCTTCCCGCGAATCCGAACCCACAAACAGATAAGTCGTCCCACTCGTTGAAGCTGCTCCCGACAAAGCATCCACTCGACCCAGCTGAGAATTCGCCCGGTTGTACAAATAAAGTGGCCAACAGATAAGTGCCACTAGAATCAGCACCAAAACTCCCGCAATCAGGCGTTTGATTTTGACCCGCTTTTTTCGATTTCCGGCAGCAGCACTATCTCGCGCTTGAGAATTTAGCGCGCTAGCACCTGCGGTCGCACCATTTTTGCCATTCGCTTGGCCTAGCCCACTATTCCCTGGGAGAGTATTCGCATAAACTGCGGTATTTTCAACTTGCGCCCCCATGGCGGCAGCACTAGGAAATCCGTCTGCTCTACTCTGTGCTCTAGAGGAGTCGGGATAAGCAGCTGTTACTCCACTTCTGGTGCTGCGCCCAGTGGGAGCAAAGGCTGGCGGCAGCTGCTCACTCGCACTACCGGCACTGGAAAAAGACCCAAGGGGATTATTAGCTGAATCTCCTAAACTGTTACTACCTCGCCGAGCAACGTTTCCTCTAGCCGCATCTGCGCTAGTGCTTCCGCTGAGATTATTTTGCCGATTTCTTCTAGCAATATTCCCAAAAAGTTCACTCTCATCAATTGAGGAGCGGTCTTTGTTCATAACCGGGCGACGTTTAGCGGCAAAAGAAGGCGGTTGCACCACTTCAGGTTTGCCGGAAGGATTGCTGGAACTATTGAGATAATTAGGCAAATCAGTTGCCGGAATGTCGCTAGCTGCCTCGTCGTTAGAGCGAATTGACTTTCGCCGGGACTGAAAAGATGGAGGAAGGCTATCAGCCACTACTGTCTCCTCTGGTTTTCATCTTCACGGGTTTCACCACTGCCAACCTAAACTAATCCAAGCTAACCAAGCGCTACTGTACACCGGAGCTCTTCTCCCCTGTTTATCCATCCCAGCGCAAATCCAGCTACCCATTGCCACCATAGCCGTAGCCATAACCAGACGTGTCAGAACCAGAATAGCTATCCTCACTCGTCCCAGTGGAACTAACGTAGCGCCCCACCCCGTAGGCAATTAAATCCGCCCCCTCTTGGGGCTCCCCATCGTCTCCCATCGTGAATTCATTGTTATCCAAGTCGGTGTAGACAATGCCTGCCGGCAAAACCGTGTCGTTTTGCAAAGCCGACCACAAGGCACTGGCATAGGGTTCGTAAGCCTCCAACCGGTTCGGGTCGCTGGCGGCAGTTGTCGTGGGCATCGTTACAAACCGAATGTTACTGGTATCAATCGAACTCAAAGAATTAGCCAAAGACACCAATTCACCAATATCCGCCAAAGAACTAGACACATAAATGGTGTCCAACACTCCGCGCACAAAGGAATACAATTGCGACAAGTCAGTTAGCAAATTAGCGCCCAAAATCTCTTGCACCATGGCGCCCAACAACTCCTGTTGTCGGCCAATCCTGGAGACGTCCGACCCATCCCCTAAACTATAGCGAGCCCGAGCATAAGCCAAAGCCTGGTAAGGATCCAATTCCTGACAGCCCGCCTCCAATTCGAGTCCCGAACGAGAGTCGGATACGGCCTCCTCCACACAAATTTCTACCGTCCCCACAATTTCCATCAACTCGGTAAAGCCCGTGAAGTCAATCACCACAAAACCGTCGATCGTCAGTCCGGTCAGCAACTCTGTCGTAGCCTGAGTACACGCCACTCCAGCCGCAATGTTGTCAGTTTGCGCACCGTATTGGAAAGCCCAATTGAACTGGCCATAAGACTCACTAGTTTGCGATCCATCCGCTGCTACACACGAAGGAATAGTAGTCAGCAAGTCCCGCGGGATCGACACAACCGTCACCTCAGAACGGTCAGCAGAAATGTGCATCAACAAAGTCGTATCCGACCTCATCGTCTCGTCATCCCCGGAACCACCCACGATATTTTCATCCTGGTCGGTGCGAGAATCAACGCCTATAACCAACAGATTGACTGCCCGTCCCGAAAATGGATCCGCCTCCAACTCGTAATCATCCCCCGTTTGAAAACTAGAAGTATCCAAAACCGCATTTTGCACGCGACTGTGCAAGTCAACGTACACGCATGCACCCGCAGTGCCTACAAACAAAAAAACCGCAAATAGAGCCGCCACCAACTTCATGCCCCAGCTCATTCCATGCGATTTCAACGCCGCGTGAGCTACTACAGCTGTCCCCTGTGGTCTAGACATAAAAAAAATCCTTGCAGCCTACTTCGTTTGTTCTGGTGCAGACGCAGTAAACTCCAATGCACCACTAGTATTCGCTACCACACTCGTAGCCTGAACTGCTGCTTTTGGTGCCTTCCCATCAATCTCTGTCAGCTGGTCTTTGCCGCCCAAATTATTGTCAGATACACACTGGTCATCATTATTGTTAGCCAAGCTAGCTGGAACCTCTGGAGCCGACTGCATCGCAATCGCCCTGGAAAGCTCCGTCAACTTGCGTTCATTGGAGGCATCTCGCCGATACGCGGACACAATCTGGCCAAACATGATGATGACCAACAAATATACCAACAAATTTACGCCTGAAACCACGCCAATAGACCAAGCCAGACGATTCATTAATTCTGGAAAAATGATGGCAAAGGCGGCAAACAAAACCGCCAACAACACTAACAACCGACGCAAAGCCAAATGGTTTGCAGACTTCACCGGCCGAACCATGACGATCACCACGACCACCAGGCCCAACAACAGCAAAAGTTTGATCAACCAATAAGACATGTACTTACACCGGCTCCTATCCCAATAGCAACTCCACCACTATATTCACTGAATTGAGTAGAGACTGGCCTTTTTGCTTTGAGTATTCTGTATAACGAATGTGCACCGGCATCTCACACCATTTCAATTCGGTTGCTGAAAGTTGGCTGACAATTTCTGAGGCATGGGCCATTCGATTTTGTTTCAAATCAATCCGCTCCGCCGCATCCCGGCGCAATAGCTTCAGCCCGTTGTGCGCATCCGTCAACTTCAATCCCGTTTTCAAACGAGTAGCAAAGGCAGCTGTCTTTAACACCACTCGTTTTAGAAAACTAGCCTCAACTTCACCACCTAAAAAACGCGAACCGTAAATAATGGACATATCGTTTTCCCGGGCATGCAGCACCATTGCTACCGCGTCAGAGACCCGATGCTGTCCATCGGCATCGAAAGTAATGAGGTATTTGGCGTTAGTGCGCTCTAGAACGAAACTAATCCCCGTTTGCAACGCCGCACCCTGCCCTAAATTGATGGGATGTTGCACCAAGTATGCTCCCGCATTCTTGGCTTCCATAGCCGAGTCATCGCGCGACCCATCATCTATGCAAACAATATTGGGAAATGTTTGCCGAGCCTCGCGAACCACGTCACCAATGACTTGCGCTTCGTTGTAAAGCGGAATTACCAGCCAAGTATCGGTAAACTGGTTCTCTAACGAAGACATAAATCCATTTTCCCATTTGCAACACCCATGGCCACATTTTGTACCTAAAATGTGGCAAATTTCCCGGAATAGTGCGATTTCACACTTTCCGGGAAATTATATAAATACTAATTATTTTGTCAGCTGCAACTCAGAACGGGAATCAGAAAATTACAGCGGGAAATTCACCTTTTTCAAGGCGTCGCGCACCGGGTCGAATTGGATGGCAATGAGTCCACCCAAACCCAAGATGCTCAAAATGGCAGTCCACTTGAAGATCTTTTTGAACATAGCTCTTTCCTTACTTGGTCGTGAATGGCGATAACCATTCTAGCCAAAAACTCCGATTCTGCCCAACGAGTTCAGGGAAAATCAGGGTCTCACTTACCAATTCCCGTATCGAATTCTATGTTCTGCAGTGAGTGAACAAAGTCTTCAAAACTGGCCTTGTCCTCTTCCATGGGAAAGTCCAGCGGACTGTAATTCATGTCAGCCATAGCCGCAGCAGTCGGCTCCACCGTTACATTGTTGTACTGAGGCAGGCCAGTCCCAGCGGGGATCAGCTTACCCAAAATGACATTTTCCTTCAGACCAATCAAAGGATCGATCCTGGCGTTCATGGCCGCCTCAGTCAACACCTTGGTGGTCTCCTGGAAAGAGGCCGCCGACAACCACGAATCCGTGGCCAACGACGCTTTGGTGATTCCCATCAGCATTTGCCTACCTTGCGCGAACTTGCCGCCTTGAGCTGCCACTCGACGATTTTCCTGCCGGAACAAGTTCACATCCACCAATTCACCAGGCATGAACTTGGTATCCCCGCCATCTTGTACGGCCACTCGACGCAACATCTGGCGCACAATCACCTCAATGTGCTTCGAGTGAATATCCACACCTTGAGAGCGATAAATTTCCTGAACCTCATCCACCAATTGACGTTGAGCTTTAGCCGCGCCGCGCAAACGCAACACCTCTTTGGGATCTAAGCGACCCTCGTTGAGTTGCTGTCCAGCCTCCACGTGTTCGCCTTCTTTGACCAGCATGTCCTGGCGGCGAGAAACTTCAATCTCCAAGTCGTCTTTGCCGTCGTCGCGTTTAATCACAATGACACGACGTCCCGGATTCTCGTCGTCGATGTGTACCGTACCTGCTGCCTCGGTCATCTTTGCTTCACCCTTGGGGGTACGCGCCTCGAACAACTCCTGGACGCGCGGCAAACCCTGAGTGATGTCACCCCCCGAAGAGGCTGCCCCACCCGTGTGGAAAGTGCGCATCGTTAGCTGCGTGCCCGGCTCCCCAATGGACTGAGCTGCAATAATTCCCACAGCCTCACCGATATCCACGCGCTTATTCGACGCCAATGACCGCCCATAACAAGACGCACACACGCCAATAGAGGACTCGCAAGTCAGCACTGAGCGAACCTTAATCGTATCCACCCCGTGAGCCAACAATTTTTGGATCAGCTCGTCGCCGATGTCATCGCCCTTGGCTGCCACAATTACTTGGTTCTCGTCGACTATGTCGCGAGCCAAAGTCCGCGCATAAGCCGTAGTCCCGTTGATCGGGTTTTCAGACAAAATCTCGCGGGCTTCATCCCAAATTCCGATCGGCAAATCCAGGCCCTGGCTCGTGCCACAATCTTGTTCGCGCACAATCACATCTTGGGACACATCCACCAAACGACGCGTCAAATAACCCGACTCAGCCGTACGCAAAGCCGTGTCAGCAGTACCTTTTCTGGCACCGTGCGTGGCAATAAAGTACTCCAACACTGTCAGGCCTTCGCGATAATTCGCTTTAATTGGGCGCTCAATCAACTTTTGCTTCGGGTCAGACACCAAACCGCGCATACCCGCAATCTGTTGAATCTGCGACCAGTTACCGCGCGCCCCCGAATCCACCATTCGATACAAAGTGTTAGTCGGAGTAAAGTTAGTGCGCATATCTTGGGCCACGACCTCGGTGCACTCTTTCCAGATGTCCACCAACTCGCGATAACGGTCATCTGCACTAATCATCCCCATGTTGAACTCGGATTGCACTTCACTGGCTTTTTCCTCAAATTCCGCCAAAATTTCTTCTTTGCGCGGGGAAGTTTGAATATCCGAGAAAGCAATCGTAATGCCAGACCAAGTAGCCCAGTAAAAGCCCGCCGCCTTGAGCGCATCCAAGGATTCAGCCACCACCACATTCGAGTAACGTTCTGCTAACTCGTTGACAATGGCCGACAACTCGGACTTTTTGACCTCTTGATTCACATAGGGAAAACCTTGCGGCAAAGCCTCGTTGAAAAGGACGCGTCCCAAAGTCGTCACTAACTCAACCGGATCGCCTTCACTCCACCCGTCAGGAGCCTGCCAGTTGCGCGGTGGCACAATATCGTCAAAACGCAAAAGAATGCGTGTATTCAAATTGATGTGCCCCATGTCGAAGGCCATAATTGCTTCCGGTGGAGACGAAAAGCGCGGCATCTCCGGCGAGGCATCCTGACCAGAACTAGCCGCCAAATCAGTGTCCAAAGCCACATCTGCCGTCAAATGGAATAGGCCGTAAATCATGTCCTGGGAAGGCATTGCCACTGGACGACCATCCGATGGCTTCAAAATGTTGTTAGTTGACAGCATCAAAATGCGTGCCTCTGCCTGAGCTTCCGCTCCCAACGGCAAATGCACCGCCATCTGGTCGCCGTCAAAGTCAGCGTTAAACGCACCACAAGCCAGCGGATGCAGCTGGATAGCTTTACCCTCAATTAGCTGTGGCTCAAAGGCCTGAATTCCCAAACGGTGCAGTGTGGGAGCCCGGTTCAACAACACCGGATGCTCGCGAATGACCTCATCTAGTACGTCCCACACTTCGGGGAATTGACGTTCCACCTTGCGTTTAGCATTGCGCACATTTTGCGCAAAATTCTTATCCACCAGGCGTTTCATCACAAATGGCTTGAACAGCTCCAACGCCATTTGTTTGGGCAAACCGCACTGGTGCAGCTTCAATTGTGGGCCCACCACAATCACGGATCGACCCGAGTAATCGACGCGTTTACCCAGCAAGTTCTGGCGGAAACGTCCCTGCTTACCTTTGAGCATGTCCGAAATCGACTTCAATGGACGATTTCCCGCTCCTGCCACTGGGCGACCACGGCGACCATTGTCAAAAAGTGCGTCGACTGACTCTTGGAGCATGCGTTTTTCGTTATTCACAATGATTTCTGGCGCACCCAAATCCAGCAACCGCTTCAAACGATTGTTGCGGTTAATTACCCGGCGATACAAATCATTCAAATCCGAGGTAGCAAATCGGCCACCATCCAATTGGACCATCGGCCGCAAATCCGGGGGAATCACCGGAATCTTGTCCAACACCATTGAAGTCGGCTTATTGCCAGTGGCCAAGAAAGCATTCACCACTTTTAGCCGCTTCAAAGCGCGAGTCTTCCGCTGTCCCGTGCCGGTGCGAATCGTTTCTTGGAGTTGTTCCACTTCGGCTTGCAAATCGAAGTCCGCCAACCGCTTTTGCACGGCAGCTGCACCCATGTCACCTTTGAAGTAGGTACCATAGCGGGTCTGCATTTCGCGGTACAAGCGTTCATCTCCCTCGAGGTCACCAACCTTTAGGTTCCAAAAACGCTCCCACACTGCCTCTAAGTGCTCTGCCTGCTTGTTGAACCGGTCACGCACCTGTCGCTGTTGGCGCTCCCCCATTTTGCGCTCGCGTTCAATTGCTTCGGGTTGATCCCCGTCAGCTTCCATTTGAGCCAGCCGGTTCTCTAGTTCTTCGGCCATCTTGTTGATAGCTACGTCACGGCGCTGCTCGATGCGAGACTTTTCCACTGCAATTTCGTTGCGTAGCGTCTCCTCGTCATCGCGGCGACCCTCAGTGTCGACCTCAGTGATCATGTAGGCCGCGAAATAGATGACTTTTTCCAAGTCTTTAGGAGCTAAATTCAGCAAATACCCCAAACGACTAGGCACACCTTTGAAATACCAAATGTGCGTCACCGGAGCCGCCAAGTCAATGTGCCCCATGCGTTCGCGGCGCACATTAGAGCGCGTCACCTCAACGCCACAGCGCTCACAGACAATCCCCTTGTAGCGAACCCGCTTGTACTTTCCGCACGCACACTCCCAGTCGTGAGTTGGGCCAAAAATGCGTTCACAAAATAGCCCATCCCTTTCCGGCTTTAGGGTGCGATAATTAATGGTCTCTGGTTTTTTCACTTCACCACAAGACCAGTTGGCAATATCTTGCGACGTAGCCAAAGAAATCTTCAAACTGTTAAAGGTCTTAGCGTCTAGCAAAGCCTTTTCCCCTCATCCCGTTCTTAGAGTGGACTAAATCGTGTCAATCGAAACAGCCGAGTGCGGGCGAGCATCCAGCGTAATCCCCAATTCTTCGCCAGCTCGCAGATCTTCCTCGGTCTCGCGCAAATCGAGAGCATTGCCCTCGGCATCTAGCGCTTCAACCGCTAAACACAAGGAACGCATCTCGTGAATGAGCACCCTAAATGATTCAGGAATTCCCGGTTCGGGAATATCCTCGCCTTTGACAATAGCTTCGTACACTTTCACGCGGCCAGCCACATCGTCAGACTTAATCGTCAGCAATTCTTGTAAAGCGTAGGCGGCCCCATAAGCTTCCAGCGCCCACACTTCCATTTCGCCAAAGCGCTGACCACCAAATTGAGCTTTACCGCCCAGTGGCTGCTGGGTAATCATCGAATAAGGACCCGTAGAGCGCGAGTGAATCTTGTCATCCACCAAGTGGTGCAACTTCAGCATGTACTTGTAGCCCACCGCAATCGGATACGGGAATGGCTCCCCACTGCGACCATCGAATAATTGCGCTTTACCATCTTTATTAACCAAGACATCGCCATCGCGATTCGGCAGAGTCACGCCCAGCAGACCCAGCAATTCGTCAGCCTCCAACCCGTCGAATACGGGGGTAGCCACGCGGGTTCCTGGAGCTCCCTGCAGAGCTTCTGCCGACAAGCGGGTAGTCCACTTTTCGCCGTCTTTGGCGGCTTTGGTGCCATCCCAGCCTTCGTGGGCAATCCACCCTAAGTGGAACTCCAGCACCTGTCCCACATTCATGCGGCCAGGTACACCCATCGGGTTCAAAATAATGTCGACTGGCGTACCATCGGCGAGGAAGGGCATGTCTTCTTGCGGCAAAATCTTGGACACCACGCCCTTGTTACCGTGGCGTCCGGCCATCTTGTCGCCAATGGTGATCTTGCGGCGCTGAGCCACAAATACTCGCACACTCTGGCGCACACCTGGACCCAGGTCGCCGCTTTCTGGATCAATTTCGCGCACGTCAATGACGATTCCACCTTCACCGTGGGGCACGCGCAAGGAAGTATCCCGCACTTCGCGCGCCTTCTCGCCAAAGATTGCCCGCAGCAGGCGTTCCTCCGAAGTCAGTTCAGTTTCACCCTTGGGGGTCACTTTACCAACGAGGATGTCTCCTGCCTGGACTTCGGCACCAATGCGAATAATTCCCTGGTCGTCTAGCTGGGCGATAGCCTCTTCAGAAATATTGGGCAGATCGCGCGTAATCTCTTCCACCCCGAGTTTGGTTTCGCGCGCATCCACCTCGTATTCTTCGATGTGAATTGAAGTCAGCAAGTCTTCTTCTACTACGCGGCGCGACAAAATAATCGCATCCTCGTAATTCAAGCCCTCCCACGGCATGTAAGCCACTAGCAGGTTCTTACCCAAAGCTAATTCGCCATTGGAGGTTGCTGGACCATCGGCAATCACCTGACCGCCTTCAACCACGTCCCCTTCGGCGACAATCACCCGCTGATTGATGCAGTTGCCGGGGTTAGAGCGCTTGAACTTATCCAACCGGTAAGTGTCGTGGCCACCCTCGTCAGCCTCAATAGTGATGTAGTCAGCTGACACCCCAGTGACTACCCCCCGGCGCTTGGCGATGGTCATCTCGCGCGCATCGTAAGCAGTGCGCTGTTCCATTCCGGTACCCACCAATGGCGCTTCAGTGGTCAACAGCGGCACCGCCTGGCGCTGCATGTTGGCCCCCATCAAAGCCCGGTTGGCGTCGTCGTGCTCCAGGAAGGGTATCAACGAAGTACCAACCGAAACCATTTGACGGGCTGACACATCCATGTAGGTGACTTCCGAAGCTTTAATCAGCAACGGATCTTCGCCCGCAACCCGGCACAAAACGTTTTCTTCCAGGAATTTACCGTCCTGGTCAACTGGAGCTGAAGCCTGAGCAATGTATTGACCGTATTCGTCATCTGCAGTCAAATAACGAATTTCGTCAGTCACTCGACCGTCTTTGACTACACGATATGGGGTTTCGATAAAACCGAAAGGATTGATGCGGGCAAAAGTTGCCAGCGACCCGATCAAACCAATGTTTGGTCCTTCAGGGGTTTCAATCGGACACATTCGCCCGTAGTGCGATGGGTGCACGTCACGCACTTCCATACCCGCTCGATCCCTGGACAAGCCACCTGGACCCAAAGCAGATAAACGACGCTTGTGGGTCAGACCCGCTAGGGGATTGTTTTGATCCATGAACTGGGAGAGCTGGGAAGTTCCAAAGAACTCTTTGATTGCCGCCGTCAGGGGACGGATGTTGATCAGTGACGTGGGCATAATTGCTGGCGCATCCTGCGTGGACATGCGTTCGCGCACGGTGCGCTCGATACGCGACAAGCCGGTGCGCAGCTGTCCTTGAATTAGTTCGCCTACTGCCCGCACGCGACGGTTGCCAAAATGGTCGATGTCATCTGCTTCCACCCGCACGGTGATAGGTTCACCCCAGCGTAACCCTGGCAATTCTTTTTCGCCTTTTTGCAGAGCCAACAGGTAGCGGATGGTGGCCACTATGTCCTCATCGGTTAGAGCAGCCTCGTGGGGATCTAAATCCAACCCTAGTTTCTTGTTGATCTTGTAGCGGCCAACTTTAGCTAGATCGTAGCGGCGATCCGAAAAATAGAAGTTATTCAGCAGTGCCTGTCCAGCATCCACAGTTGCTGGCTCTCCGGGACGAACCTTGCGGTAGATTTCCAGCAGTGCTTCCTCCTGGGTATCCACTCCATCATTTTCCAAGGTTTCCAACAACAAAGGGTAGTCCGAAAATTCCAGTCGAATTTCCTCGGCAGTGAGCCCCATAGCCTTCAAAAATAGTGTGACTGGCAAACGGCGGCGACGATCAATACGCACACCCACCACGTTGCGCCGATCGATTTCAAACTCCAGCCAAGCCCCTCGGGAAGGAATGATTTTAGCAGTAAAAATTTCGTGATCGGTGGTTTTGTCGGAGACTCGCTCAAAATACACGCCAGGAGAGCGAACTAATTGTGACACCACCACGCGCTCAGTCCCATTGATGATAAACGTGCCCTCTGGGGTCATCAACGGAAAGTCTCCCATGAAAACGGTTTGAGCCTTGCGCTCCCCCGTCACCGAGTAAGTGAATTCGGCTCGCACGTACATCTTGGCCGAATAGGTCAAGCCGTTTTGTCGACACTTTTCTGGGTCGTTGGTGGGATCTTCTAGAGTTGGATTCGAAAAGCTGAGCTGCATCGTTTCCGATGGGTCGGTGACTGGAGAAATTTCCTGGAAAACTTCTTCTAAACCAGATATGTCAGGCACATTCGCCTGACCGTCTTCTCTTGCCTCAACTACCCGCTGCTGCCAATTGCGATTCCCCAATAACCAGTCAAAACTTTGAGTCTGTAAGCTAAGCAAACTAGGTGGTTGCAGTGGTTCAGCTAGTTTGGCGAAGGAAATTCGTGTTGTGGGTTCTGTTGTTTCAGTAGAACTGAATGCCAAGGTGCATCCTTCCAAGCATAAATTCGGCGCGCGCATACGCCCGGTCCCTAACTGGACACTGTTTCACACACACCCTGCGCATTATTTGCATGTGGGTACAGGCCACCTCGGACACTATAGGCGTGGATAAAAATTGTATGAATTTAATTGCATGAAAACAATCGATTATAATTGTGAGATAGGACGCCACAAAACTTTTCTGCTCAAATATGATTTATCGAACAACAGATAGATCCCCTTGGGGTAGCTGACCCACTTAGCTGGTCGACGTCTCAACTGTGGGCCACCAATCCGACTCTGGCGGACACCACTTGGTAGCATCTGCCGCCTGCTGCACGCCAGAGCGAATATCCTTGACCTCACTGGTAGCGGGAAACCAGACAAAAGGGATCCCCCTTTGTTCGGCAGCCCTGATTTGCTTTCCGTATTTAGCAGCTTTCGCAGACACTTCGCAAGGAATACCCCGCTGACGCAACTCGCGAGCCACTCGATTGGACTCACCTCTAGTTTCCTCCGAGTCAACTGCCACGTACACAGCTGAAGGAGTAGCACGCGAAGAGCGAGCAAACGGCTCAGACAAAACCAAAGAAACCAGGCGCGACACCCCAATTGACATGCCTACTCCCGGATAAAACCTGCTGCCATTTCTGGCCAAAGCGTCGTAGCGTCCCCCCGAGCAAATCGACCCAAGGTGCTCAAAGTTTTGGATAAACGTCTCATAGACAGAGCCCGTGTAATAATCCAATCCCCGCGTCAAACTCAAATACGCCTGCACTTGCCCGGGAACTGCCTGATTCACTCCCTCCAACAAGGCACACAACTCGTCCGTACCTTGAGACAACAACTCGGAAGACAATCCCGTGGCTTGAATTTTTTGCCGCAATTCAGTAGGAGAGTCCGTGACGATTTCGGTCAGTTTCTGCAAACCCTCTACCTGGGTTGGCGTCAAACCGGTTTCTGCCAAGTTGTTCCAAATCGTTGCAGCAGCTTCCTTGTCCAATTTGTCTAATTCTCTCAGCACGGACTCAACTGAGACAATTCCCAATACTTCGCACGCACCTTGGAGGAGTTTGCGATTATTCACGCGCATCCTCGCCCGAGGAATTGGCAACGCGTTCAGGGCTTCTAGCATCACTGTGGCAACTTCAACTTCGTGGTGAAACCCCAATTCACCATTCCCCACAATATCCACGTCAGCTTGCCTAAATTCGCGAAAGCGTCCCTCTTGGGGTCTCTCACCGCGCCACACTTTTTGAATTTGGTAGCGTCGAAATGGGAAAACCACGTCGTTGGAGTGTTGGACAATCCACCTGGATAATGGCACTGTCAAATCAAAGTGCAGCCCCAAAGTGCGGCTAGACAACTCGCTTATCTGTCCCTCTTTGCGGGCTTGCAATCGCTCTAACACGTAGACTTCCTTGGAAGTCTCTCCTTTGCTTTCTAAATCTGCCAAAGTCTCCACGGCACGAGTTTCGATACCGATAAATCCATTCAGCTCGAATACCCGGCGAATTTGATCCACTATGTGGGTTTCGACCAGTCTTTGTTCTGGCAACCATTCTGGAAAGCCCGAAATCTTGCGGCTAGACACAGTTTTCCCCCTCTACAGGCGCAAACTCAAAGTCTTCTGAGGACAAAATGCCTAAAATTTATTACCCAACCCTCAATGCACGCACAACATAGGGATTTTGGGCTAGCTCTACCGCCCATTGAGTAGCTGCGCCATGCCCGGGTAACAACACTGTCCGCGGATCCAATACGTTGCCCAGCGTGCGCAGAGTTTGGCACATCTCCGTTTCGCTGCCAGTCACCAAGTCTGTGCGTCCAACCGAGCCAGCAAAAATGACGTCGCCTGACAAAGCCACTCGGTCAACTGGCTCCGGGACGCCAGTCAACAAACACGAACTTCCCAACAAAAAAATGGCTGAGCCAGCCGAATGTCCGCGTGCGGGAATCATCTGCAAGACAATTCTTGGAGCAACCTGCCAAGTGCCAGCAGGTACCTTCTCCAGAAACTGTGGTTTCACCCAAAGTGGCGCGCCTAATTCATCCAACCCCAAATCGGTAGTTGTCACCGGCTCGTCAAAAAAAGCCAACGGGTCATCCATCCCCCACATGTCTGGTGCTGGCACAAACACTGGCACTGGCGGAGTAGCCAACTTCGCGGCTTCATCCGCCTGCCACACGTGATCGACGTGCCCATGGGTGAGCAGAACCGCCGCTAACTCAAGCGATAATTCCGCCAATCGCTCCCGCAGCGCACCAATTGCTCCCACTCCGGGATCCACAATCACCGCGCTAGATGATTCCTGGTCAAACAGCAAATAACAATTCGCCCCGAACAAGCCGGTTTGAAAACGCTCAACGCACAGCACCAGAGCTTACCTCACCTATTTTCTGGCTTATCTGGCTTTATTCCACCGACTGGCGAACCTGCTCTAGCCAAGCCCGCTTAGTGTCCAAGGCTTCGCTGATCTGCTTCGCTCTCTTTTCATCCCCTGCAGTCTGGGCAGACTCCAAATCAGCCTGCAGTTTTTCTAGTTGTTCCTCCAGTTGAGCCAACACGCCTTGTGCTCGAGCCTGTGTCTCCGGGTTGGAGCGCCGCCATTCCTTTTCCTCGGCTTCCTTGAGGGCGCGCTCAACTTGACGCAAAGGCTCATCCACTAACTGACGATCCTTGTAAGGCACGGGGCCAATCTCATTGATTTGATCGGAGAACTCACGGAACTTGGTTCGCGCCGACTCCAAATCCTGCACTGGCAACAAGTCTTGTGCCTGCTTGACTATCTCTAACTTGGCACTCAAATTCTGTTGATAGTGGAGGTCAACTTCTTGTTCGTGAGCGTGTAAGCGGTCAAAAAAGGTCTGTTGAGCCGAACGGAACTTCTCCCACAAAGCGTCATCATCCTTGCGGCTAGCCCGGCCAGCTTTGCGCCACCGATCCATCAAATCCTTGTAAGCGGTAGCAGTCTCCCGCCAGTTTTCGGAATTCTGCAGCGACTCAGCTTCAGCAACCAGCTTTTCCTTCACCTTTTTCACCTGATGGTGTAACTCATTTTGGGTGGCAAAAAACTGTCTGCGCCCCTTGTCGAAAGTAGAACGACAAGTGGAGAATCGCTTCCACAAGGCATCTTCACTAGCTTTATCCAAACGCGGACCAGTCTTTTGCAACTCTTTCCAGCGATCCATCAACTGGCGCAGTTCCTCACCAGTTTTCTTCCACTGTATTTTCTCTGGTGCAACACTCGTCAAAGCTTCAGCGCGCTCCACCACCTCGGTGCGCTCAGCCAAGGCTTTGGCTTTTGCTGCTTCGCGTTCCTCTCTTAACTGCACCTTCCGGGCAGCCACCACCTCAACCAAGTGGGTCACCCGCTCTCGCAAAGCCTGAAGGTCTCCCACCATCATGGGTTCTTTTAACTGTTCCTGGAAGGTGGACAACGACGAATCCATCTCTCGGGGAGCCAGCTGCGCCAAACGCGACTCAAACAGTGAAATAGCCGCCTCTAAATCCAAAAATCGGCGCACATACAGTGCCAACGGATCATCGGGGATGCCGTCAGGATAACTGCCGACCTCCCGCTCTGTGTCTCCCTCTTTTACGAACACCCGACCATCTTGGTCGACGCGCCCAAACTTGCGTGGATCCGCCGGCGAAGAGCCAGTACCGGTCGAAGGAGCGAAGTCAGCCACAATCTTCCTTCCATCACTTTTAGTCAACCAACTAAAAGTATCGTCGTTGCAAACATCCCTATTACTTTGCTATCGGGCATCAGACGCAATTTTTGCATTCCATCCACACTACCCACAAATGCACCCACGCAATCAAGTTGCCAGCGAAAATCGCCACAACCTGCCGACAGATGCACTATTATTCCCGGTGGAAGCTCTACGATCACCACTGCAACCAGTAAACACCACCTGGCCTAATGATAGTAGTAAATCTATTTTATTTCCCACTTTAGCCACGCATAAATCGGGAAGCCTCAAACACACCGTCAACTCTGCGCAGCGAATTTAAAACAGTCTCCAAATAACTCAAAGACGGCAATTTGACCGTAAACTTAGATTCTGCTACCTGTTCGTTGGAAGTAAATTGTTGTCCTTCAACAATATCGATGCGATGATTCGTAAATACACTAGCCAAGTCTGTTAGCAAACCAGGACGATCCAACGACTTCACTAGGATTTCCACCAAGTATTGACCAGTAGAGTGATCGTCTGACCAAGACACGTCAATGAAACGCTCTGGGTGTTCTTGTTCCAAACGACGCACATTGTGACAGTTGCGGTGATGCACCGAAATCCCCTGCCCACGGGTAATAAACCCAACTATTTCATCCCCTGGTACTGGCGAACAACATCTAGCTAACTTCACCCAAATCTCATTTGCCCCCATGTTTTGGACGATCACACCCGATTCAGAGCCCTGCGGCAACAGTCTTTGGCGCACTCCAGACGGAGTCACGGCCTCCGACAGCGTTTCTTCTACCCCGTCGTCGCCGCCGTACATGTCGACCAATTTGTTCACCACATTTTGGGCAGACACGTTATTTTCACCAACTGCCGCATAGAGCGCGGTGACATCCTTGTAGCCCAAGAGAGCTGACACAGACAACAAGGTCTCGTGCGTCATCAACCGCTGCAAAGGCAGATTCTGTTTGCGCATCGCTTTGGCAATGTGTTGTTTGCCTAACTCCACGTTTTCTTCTCGCCGTTCGCGGGTAAACCAAGCGCGAATCTTTGCCCGCGCTCTGGTAGAGACCACGAATTTTAGCCAATCTCGCGATGGAGAAGCATTCTTCGACTGCGAAGTAATTACCTCAACCGTGTCGCCAGAATCCAAGGTCTTATCCAAAGACACGAGTTTGCCATTTACTTTTGCTCCTACCGTGCGGTGCCCCACCTCGGTGTGAATCGAATACGCAAAATCTATTGGTGTAGCTTTTGGCGGTAACACCACTACCTCGCCGCGAGGAGTAAACACGTATACCTCGTCGCCAGCGATTTCATAGCGCAGCGAATCCAGGAATTCTTCTGGATCCCCGGTCTCTCTTTCCATTTCGATCAGGGTGCGCATCCAATTCATTTGCTCATTTGGCGACATCTTGTCGGTGTCACCTTTAGCGGTTGAATTTTGCTTGTACCGCCAGTGTGCTGCTACCCCGTATTCAGCTCGCTCGTGCATTTCAAAGGTACGGATTTGCACTTCCACTGGCCGACCTCCTGGTCCCATAACCGTGGTGTGCAAAGACTGATACAAATTGAACTTTGGCATCGCAATGTAGTCTTTGAACCGTCCCGGAATAGGGTTCCACCTGGCGTGAACTGCTCCTAACACGGCGTAACAGTCTTTGACTGTGTCAACTAGAACCCGCACTGCCGCCAAATCATAGATTTCGTCAAAAGCCTTCCCGCGCACAATCATCTTTTGATAGATGGAATAGTGGTGTTTTGGCCGCCCCGATACTTGGCCACGAATCTTAGAGTGGCGCAAATCTTCTTCGATTTGCCCTTTGACATCCAACAAATATTTATCGCGTTCGGGAGTTCTCTCTTGCACCATGTGGTCGATTTCTTCCCACATTTTTGGGTAGAGAGTGCGAAACGACAATTCCTCTAACTCCCATTTGATGGTGTTCATTCCCAGGCGATGAGCCAGTGGCGCATAAATTTCGAGAGTCTCCTGGGCTTTGGCTTGAGCACTCTTAGCAGACACGTACTTCCAGGTTCTGGCATTGTGCAAGCGATCACCCAGCTTGATCAGCAAAACTCGAATGTCTTTGCTCATCGCCACAATCATTTTGCGCAATGTTTCGGATTGGGCGGCTTGACCGTAGCGAATTTTGTCGAGTTTGGTCACCCCATCGACCAGCAAGGCAATATCTGCCCCAAACTCGCGCGTCAACTGTTCGACCGTGTAATCAGTATCTTCAACCGTGTCGTGCAATAAAGCTGCAATCAAAGTTGGCGGAGTCATCCCAATTTCAGCCAAAATCGTAGCGACAGCCACCGGGTGAGTAATGTATGGTTCACCCGATTTTCGAGTTTGACCAGTGTGATAGCGGGCCGCCGTCTCATAGGCACGCTCTATCCCCGAAACGTCGGCGCGCGGATGATGCGCTTTGACAGCTCGAATCAGTGGCTCAATCTCTGGTGAAGTCGTGTGGCCTCTGGCTCCAAACCAAGCTAACCCCGAGCGCACAAATGAACCTGAAACCGTGTTCTTAGGCTGACCAGCAGGCTTTTTGGACGCAGACGAATCTGCTAATTTGTTTTCCTTTGTTTCCGACACCTTCTGGAGGCTGGTGCCAGTATCGACACCAGTAGGTGTAGCCACCACCTGATTGGTGTCTTTAGTGAGATGAGTCGCTCGTGTTGTTTCGCTGGACATCTTTAAATTCTAGCTCCCCTGGCATAAATTGATACGATCTTTGTACACAAATATCTCAGACTTCTTTCAGATAATAAACAAAAGCCCGCGCCCAAATCTTGAGCGCGGACTCGCACAGTCAGTCACCAAAGCCCTGCTTGTCAACCAAGCATTTGCGTCTGCTTTCGCACAACCATAATCGGAGGATCGCTGCCAATACAACTACGAAACAGTTATTAGCTCGCTTGACTTTGGCTTTTTGGCATAGGGTACAGTTACTTCAAAGTAACCGTGGCACCAGCAGCCTCCAAGTCGGCTTTCGCTTTTTCAGCGTCTTCCTTCTTGGCGCCTTCCAAAACGGTGGAGGGAGCACCGTCAACAAGTTCCTTAGCTTCCTTCAATCCCAGTGAAGTCAGAGCTCGCACGGCTTTGATGACGCCAATCTTCTTGTCACCAGCGGACTCCAACACCACGTCGAACTCGCTCTTTTCTTCCACAGCTGCACCGCCATCTCCGCCAGCAGCGGGAGCGGCAACAGCTACAGCTGCTGGAGCAGCAGCGGTGACATCAAACTTTTCTTCGAACTGCTTCACGAACTCGGCTAGTTCCAGCAGAGTCATCTCTTCGAATACAGCGAGCAGCTCATCAATTGAAAGCTTAGCCATAATGGTCTTTCTCCTAGATGGTTTCGAGTTTGCCAGGTCGCCTGGCTACTTGGTTTGGTTGAACGCGCCGCCCCAAAAGGACGACGACCGCGTTCAGGCAGCTTGTTCGGTCTTGTCCCGCAGTGCATCCACCGCGCGCACAGCCTTGGTCGGCAGAGCTTGGAACATGTATGCGGCCTGCGAAATCTTTGCTTTCATGCCGCCCGCAGCCCTGGCCAAGAGCACCTCACGGGACTCCAGATCGGCCAGCTTGGTCACGTTTTCAGCGCTGAGGAACTCACCGTCCATCACACCAGATTTAATGACCAGTTCGGGGTTGTCCTTGGAGAAGTTGCGCAACGCTTTAGCAACGCTGACGGTCTCTCCACTCACAAAAGCGATGGCGGTAGGGCCATTTAGGTCTTCTGTTAGGAAGTCAAAACCCACTTGCTTGGCTGCAAGTGCCGCCAGAGTGTTCTTTACAACTGAATACTTCGCATCCTGACCTAAAGAATTGCGCAATTCCTTCATCTGCGCCACAGTCAAGCCACGGTATTCAGTTAGCAAAACCGCGTTAGAATCACGAAACTTGTCTGCCAGTTCGGCAATCTTGGCTGCCTTGTCAATCTTCGCCATCATTCACCTCCTGACAATAACAAAAGTATTCAAAAACCAAAAAACCCGGCACGCAGGGCGCACCGGGGAAAGTCCGTACACACCTGCGTCGGCAGCTAAGCTGTTCGACCCACTGGGTACCGACGGTCATTGGCTACGGTCAGTCTAATCTGAGTGAGCAAACGGATTCCACTATTGGAATAGTGAAACCGCCCACCTCTAAATTTTCTAGTCTAGAAGTTTCAGCAAAGGAGTTCGTCAGCGATTAGGTATCTACCAAAAACAGATACCTATTCAGGCAGAGATTATTTCAAGGACAAACCCCTAGAGGATCAGGGCGGCTAATACGCTGTAGGCGAATCCGGCTAGTACAATCGCAATGGTGCTGAGCCACACATGGACCGCGATGGGGCTGCATTTGTGTCCCCCGGTGCGAGAAATTCCCACGTAGATGGTCAATTCACTAAAGAGTATGCATGTCCCTAAACACAGTAAAACCACCGAGAAAACTGTGCCCAAGCTGGTGTAGGACAGTAAGAACAACAATAAGAGTAGCGGCCAGATGATGTTGAGTCCCAAGGCGAATTGGTTGGCGGCCTCTTGGAAACTCACCTTTGCTTTCAAAGCCTTGTGGGTAATCCACACTCCCAGAGTTCGCAACAAGAACAAACACAGTCCACAAAGTGCTGCGCAAATAAATAGGTCAGTTCGCCAATCCAGTTCCAAGTCGACGCCGAGCATTCTCATGAAGTTGGGGCCGATTCCAATCATGCCCATGATGAGGTAGATGGCCAGTCGATAGACACCAACGACGGCTAATCCAAAAGCCACAGCAGTAACCACGAAAGGTACAACCCACAGAGCCCACGGCATGCTGGCTGTTTGTACATCATTTTTGACGCGCTCGATTGCCGCACTAGTTTGTCCTCGCCACAGATCCCCCTGAACGAGAAACAGATTCTGGCAGGCTCGTACAAAACCATTTGGTTTGGTGGCTACCTGAGGTACTTCCCCCATTGGAGCATTCATCGGTTGTACCCCTGGTTGGCCTCCAAAAGCCCCATTTTGACCTGGATTCGGGGCGAAGCCTCCCGGCATGGTGGATGGATTCACTCCATAGGGTTGACCAAGTGGAGTCCCTATCCCAGGATTGGGCACCCCCAAATTAGGGGCTTGTCCAACATTTGGTGGAGTTTGAACATTTTGAGAATGGAAGACGTGTTGAGAGTTTTGAGCATTTTGCACAGGATAGCTTTGCCCCTCTGCGCTAAAACCTGGAGGCGCATAAGCCGACCCACTGCTAGTACCAGCAGGATTGTAGTTACCATTGGCATAGGTTGGAGCCACGAAAGGATCAGAACTAGGCTGGCCTGAAACCGGCTGAGTCGAACCCTGATTAGAGTTGGGCGCAAACGAAGAGTGCGACTCCTCTCCTGGAGGCGCAGAATTTTCACTCCCCAAATTACTAGAAGTCGGCGTAGTCATTTTTGCTCCTTTGCTTGGTTATGACATTTACGGTTACTGCCTGCGGCTCACTCCGCTGCACATCGTAGACTGAGAACTCTCATTATTTACTTTAAAAAGCTAAACGCTAGCTGGACAGACGACCCTAGCTAACCAATCCGCTAGCCCATCACACATTTAGATATTTCAAGCACAAGCAAACAGTTCCGCCCATTGTTGCACATGCTACTGAATTTATCTACCCCAGCTGGAATCATCCGCGCTACATCTGTCTTAGCTCTGGCCGGACTTAACCCACCTTGCAATTCGTCCTAGCTGAAGTTGCCTATCCTAAATATCCACCTAGCCGAATTGTCCCCATTTCCTAACTGAGGTAAAAACAATCCCTTGAATAATCTCCTAACCTATTGGGCAATCCATCCAGCAACACACCTTCAGCATGCCGGATTTGAGCAACCCACCGGACAATTCACCACTCATGTATCCCATCATTTGGACAACTTATCGCTTAGACAATGCACCCAGAAAGCGCAAAAAGCTAGCAAAAACCCGCCAAAGCCATCTCTTTAGCTTTAGCGGGTTATCAATATTACACAGCTAGCAAAACTATCAGCCCTAGCCGACTACAATCAGCCCATCAGCCAACTGCTTTCGCCTAGTTGGCCTCCTCCAAGTCCGAAACCTTTGTTGGATCCACTGGAATCCCCGGCCCCATGGTGGTGGAAATCGTAGCCTTCAACAGGTAGCGGCCCTTAGAAGTTGTCGGCTTCAAACGGACAACTTCCTCGTATACCGCGATATAGTTTTCCAACAATTGGCGCGGCGTGAAATTGGTGTTACCCAAAATAAAGTGAACATTGGCGTGACGATCAACCCGAAATTCGATCCGACCACCCTTGATGTCTGTCACCGCCTTGGCCACATCCATGGTCACAGTGCCAGTCTTAGGGTTGGGCATCAAGCCGCGCGGGCCAAGTACACGCCCTAAACGACCGACTTTACCCATCAAATCTGGAGTAGCTACCGCTACATCGAAATCTGTGTAGCCGCCAGCCACCTTTTCGATCAGCTCGTCACCGCCAACTTCGTCAGCACCAGCTTCCTCAGCCTGTTGAGCCTTATCGCCCACGGCAAAGACCAGAACCCGAGCAGTCTTGCCGGTACCGTTAGGCAAAGACACAGTTCCGCGCACCATTTGGTCAGCCTTACGCGGGTCAACCCCCAGGCGGAACACGCCTTCAACCGTTGCAGGAAAACTGGTGATACTTGTTTCAACCGCCAACTTCACCGCCTCCGCTGGCGTGTAGTGAATGCCAGCCACAATTTTTTCGGCAGCAGCGCGGTACTTCTTCGAGCGCTTTACCATCTGCTTTTCTCCTTGCAGTCGTGGTCAACGGGCTGCGCAGCCCTGCCACTAAAACTTTCCAACTAAGTTATTCGCCCACTCTTCGCCAATCTGACGAACAAGGCGCAACGACGCAATCTACGCGTCGACGGTCACCCCCATAGAGCGAGCCGTCCCAGCGATAACCTTCATCGCCGCCTCAATGTCGTTCGCATTCAAATCCGGGAGCTTAGTTTGCGCAATTTCACGAACCTGGTCTTGGGTCAGCGAGGCCACTTTAGCCGAGTGCGGCGTGGGCGAACCTTTCGCGATGCCAGCTGCTTTCTTGATCAGCTCTGCTGCCGGTGGAGTTTTGGTGACGAAATCAAAGGAGCGATCCTCATACACCGTGATTTCCACGGGGATGATATTTCCCTTTTGAGCTTCAGTCGCAGCGTTGTACGCCTTGCAAAACTCCATGATGTTCACACCGTGCTGACCTAAAGCCGGGCCAACAGGCGGAGCCGGATTTGCGCCACCAGCAGGAATCTGGAGCTTAATTAGCCCCACAACTTGTTTCTTTGGTGCCATTTCGGGTCCTTCTACAACTATTTCAACTCAGCGCAAAAGACGCGTATCCAACTGAACTAGTTCAATTCAGCCAGATCCAGGACGAGCATCCGCTATCTTTTGCACAAACTCCAATCCTAGGGAATCTAACCAGGGAACCATAACCGGAGTGCCAGATATCACGGCGAATCGTATCTCAGGCATCTAGTTTGCGCACTTGCTCAAAGCCTAATTCCATTGGGGTTTCTCGCTCGAAGATAGTGACTAGAACCTTGAGCTTTTGGGTCTCGGGCATTATTTCAGAGATTTCCGCCGTCATCTCTTCGAAGGGGCCGTCGATCACTCTGACCATTTCGCCAACTTCGAAGTCCACTTTGATCTCAGTCTTGGGAGCCTCACTCGTTTCTTGGATTTCTCGAGAAGCCTCGACGCCCGGCCCGAGTAGCTGGACTACTTCATCCAAAGACAGGGGAATTGGACGATACTGGTCGCCAACAAACCCGGTTACCGCCGGAGTTTCCTTCACTAACCGCCAAGAGGCTTCGTCGATTTCTGAGCCGTCTTCGGGTTGAGCCAAACACACCAACACGTAGCCGGGAATAGAGACGCGCATGACCTTTTTGCGCACAGTATTGCGGATTTCTGTGACCTGTTCCATCGGTACTTCGACGCGCAAAATCCGCTCTTCCATGTGGTTATTTTCGATGCGTTGCGCCAGATTTGCTTTCACTTTGCGTTCGTGCCCCGAATACGTGTGTACTACGTACCAATCCCCTGGAATCATTTCCAATTCCAAACGCAATTGTTCGCGTACCGAAAGCGCCTCATCTTTATTTTCGTCTTGTACAGGCGCACCAGCCTGCTCCACATCCTGCTGCTCTGGTGACTCCACATATCCTCCAAATAGAAATGAACTGGTTAGACAAAGACAATTCAGATAAACCCAAACCGCTAAGCTTCCTAACTAGCGAAAACCCGCCTACATTCATGTAGGCGGGTTCTTAGCTTCGGTCTAGCCGAATATCCACGTTGACAGTGTACCAGCTCCCAAGTCAACTAGCCCTGTGAAGGCCATCATGAAGATCACAAATACGATTACGACTAAGAAATAAGCCCACAACTCTTTTCCAGTTGGGTAACGGACTTTCTTCATCTCCGCAACGATTTCAGCCACGAAGCGAAAAACCGCTTTGAAAGGATTGCGCGAGCGTTTTTTCTTCTTGTTGTCCTCACGCTTAGGGGTAGCCACTTCCTTTGTTCGGTCGCGTTTTCGCTCCACCAGTTCTGGCAATGAACTATCCGCGCCCGACGCGCTGGTCGTTTGACTCACGGCTATCCCTTTCAATCAACCAACTTAAAGATCACAAGCAGGGCAGGCGGGACTCGAACCCACAACCGCCGGTTTTGGAGACCGGTGCGCTACCAATTGCGCCACTGCCCTAAACTAACCAAGCCTCCACCCCTTGTGGGAGCAAATCTCGAGTCTCTCTGGTAGAGTCCTCTCTTCGACCTGGTTACCGGTGTGAGTCTAGTTTTAAAATGTCCTCTCTGTCCAACCATCTACTGTCTGTGTGAGCAGACACACGGAATCCATTTTTACATATTTTAACCTTCATTTACCTATTTTTGAACCATGTATCATCCAATATGTGATTTAGGACCTTGTCTTTAGTCGTCAAAATGACAGCATTAAACCATGAGTAAAACACCTATACATCGAGTATCTGACCGATTAGCAGCAATTACGCCCTCAGCAACTTTGGCGGTTGATGCCAAAGCAAAAAATTTGAAAGCCTCTGGCGTTCCAGTCATTGGTTTTGCTGCCGGTGAGCCAGATTTTGCTACTCCCGCCAACATTGTTGAAGCAGCCCGACAAGCATTGGAGATACCGGCAAATTTCAAGTACACACCTGCAGCAGGTTTGCTACCTTTGCGCAAAGCCATCGCTGAGCGTTCGGGCACATTTGGCGACAAACCAATTGAACCGAGTCAGGTGCTGGTCACCAATGGCGGCAAACAAGCCGTTTATCAAGCTTGTGCGGCAATCATCAATGCGGGCGACGAAGTGTTGTTGCCCGCGCCTTATTGGACTACCTACCCCGAATGCGTGAAGTTGGCGGGCGGTACTCCAGTTCCAGTGGTAGCTACTTTGGAAACTGACTACAAAGTCACCATAGAACAGTTAGAGGCAGCTCGCACCGACAAGACAATTGCTTTGATTCACTGCTCCCCGTCGAATCCAACGGGAGCGGTTTACACGAAGGCGGAGACGGAGGCAATTGCCGCTTGGGCTCTGGAGCACGGAATTTGGATTATTTCGGACGAAATCTACGACCATTTGGTGTACGGCGATGCTGACGCCACTTCGATTACCCAATTGGTGCCAGAGGTGGCTGACCAAACGATTCGTTTGAATGGTGTGGCTAAGACTTATGCGATGACGGGTTGGCGAGTAGGGTGGATGACTGGCCCAGCGGATGTAATCGCGGCCGCCTCTTCTCTGCAATCCCACTTGAGTTCAAATGTGAATAATATCGCTCAAATGGCAGCCTTGGAGGCGTTGACTGGACCACAAGATGCTGTCTGTCAGATGCGGCAAGCTTTTGATCGGCGACGGCAGCTAATTGTTGGTTTACTGCGCGAAATTAACGGTTTCCAAGTGCCAATGCCCCAGGGAGCGTTCTATGCCTTCCCTGACGTGACTCAGTTGTTGGGAACTCAAATTGCTGGCAAGTGTCCACAAAACACATTAGAACTAGCAGACTTGATTTTGACGGATGCCGAAGTAGCCGTAGTTCCTGGTGAAGCCTTTGGTACGCCTGGTTATCTGCGTTTCAGTTACGCGATGGCGGATGAGGACATCACGGAAGGAATTGGTCGCATCAAGAAACTCATCAATGGATAAGTTGTACTCTCCACCCAAAACAACTGGCTTGCCCGGTTTATCTGGCTAACAGTTGACTAGCCAGCAACAGTTAGTGAATGACCTATGGTCTGTTCGCTCGATTCGCAACAGCTTCCTACCACCAATCGTAGGGAGCTGTTCTCGCTATTAAAGTGATGAGGGCAAAGACGATGGCGATCGCCCAGCCCCAGGTGCTGGGCCATAGAAAAGTCAACCCGAATAGAATCATTAGCGCGATTAGTCTCACCAACAGGAAGAGTACTCGTCTTACTCCTGGTCGAGGTTTGGTTTCCACACTGGAATGCGTGATTTTTCCGCCTATAGTTTGGCCTTTTTGAGAAGCAAGTGGTATCACGAATTGACATACTGTAAAGGCGATAATCCAGCAAAATAGTTGATTGTCTAGGCCAAGAATATTCCCTGTTACGCCGATTAGTCGGAAGAGTCCTTGCCCGAACACCGCTAGCGCTGTAATTAGCGCTAAGTCCAGACACCAGGTCACTACTCGACGCACAAAAGAAGGTCTGTGCGCAACGGGAATTTCTGCTGGATTTTGGGGTTGAAGACGACGCATCAGCGCCCCGAAAATAGCACCAATGAAGCCGCCAAGAGTATTGGCCCAAATGTCATCCACGTCAAAGACTCGATACGCACATGGATACATTCCGTATAATCCAGTCAATTGGGCGGTTTCCAGAAACACTGAGGTCAACAAAGACCCAAGAACACCCCAAAGGAGACCCCGCTTGGTGAGCCTGCTCAAGATATATCCTAGGGGCACGAAAAGCACCACGTTCAAAAAGAGTTGTGGCAGTAAAAAACGCTGTCCATCTTGGATGTCTTGAAAAACTTGGAAAAACCTAGTTTGCGGGGCAAAGGTGTCTATTTGACAGTATTGGAGCGGCTCATCTGGCAACGGATAGAGAGTAAAGGTAATGAGTGACACCAAGTAGAGGACACTGAGATAGGCGCTAAAAATCCCCCTCAGCTTTAGGCGTCCGTGTCGATGGTAGAGCCAAGCTAGAATTGGCAGCGTCAAAACCAGGGATGCCACTGGCCACAAAGTAAGTGCCAGTGCAAAAGAGTCCGAGAAATTCTCTAAGTATTGCACCGTTACCTCGTTTTTGGTCGACTTGTCCTACAGCGAACTTGGTTCTAGCCAAACTTTACGGTGCAGACGTGAAAAAATGAATGCATGGAATTTTTGGTGTCTAAGGCTGAGTCAAAAAGTCCGCGTTCGACGCTGTTAGTTGCCCATGGTTTTGCTGAGCACGTAGGCCGTTACCGCCAATTTGCCACCGAGTTAGCGGATACGGGATTTGACGTGTACTTGTACGATTTCTTAGGGCACGGCGAGCTGGCTGCCAGTGGGGACGCTAAACATTTTGGGATGGTGAATGTAGCTAATTTGATTGCCCAAAGCATGGAGGCCAAACAGCAGGTGCTCCGCGAAGCGCGCACTGACCAGATTGCGTTATTTGGTCATTCTTTGGGTGGTTTGGTGTCTTTGGCTACTGCAATTTTGGATCCGACGCGCATTCAGTCGGTGGCGGTGACCGGACCGGCGCTGCGTCCTAATCCGCAGGTTTCTGGTTTAGTGAAGCGACTGGGAGGTTGGGGGGCAAGGTTTTTTCCCGCAACTGGCACGGTGCAAGTTGACCCGCGAGATTTGACGAACGATTCAGCTGAAGTACTGGCCTATATTGACGACCCCGTGGTATTTCGCAGTCGAGTACCACTGTTGACAGCTTCATCTATGTTGGTGCAGGGCGCTTACGCGTTGAAAAATGCGCAGTTGTGTACGGTTCCGACTTTGATTTTGCATGGAAGCGAGGATAAAGTCTGTCAGCTATCTGGTTCACAAGAATTCGTTCGCTCAATACAGGCCAGTAAAGCTAATTACCCGGTTGAGTTGCGCGAAATTCCCCAGGCTAAACACGATTTATTGCACGAAGTCACCTCGATTCGCAGCGAAGTTACCTCGCAGTTAGTGCAGTGGTATGAAAAATGGGCGGTTGAGGATTAACTTTCCGTTTCCGCTGACTAGAGTCTAACCAAGAGGTACAAACTACTCTCTACTCTATTGACCTATTGAGCTTGCTCAATCAAGGTGTAGCTGGGTTAGTCACTTGGTTGACGTGTTACTGGACAATTGATTAGTAACCCGTAGCTGGTTGATTGCTCATTTAATGTGCATCCAAAATGGTTGATTGTTTGGCATACAATTATGTGGTCGCGGGTGAGAGCGAGAATTCTAGTTAGTTTAGGCCACCAACTAGAAGGGGCTGATGGTAGCTGTCCAGGGAGAGAGCCAGAAGATGACCACCCCAAGCACAATGTAGGCGATTGTATCTAGGAATCGGTGACGGCTAGCAAACCAGGGACTGCCAGGCCAGAGACCTCGAAAAATCCCTAGCACAATGACGCCACCACCCAGGAGGATGACTGCGCGATGAGGGTGGTCAGTGATCGCCAGCCATAAAACCAGGAGAACTCCCAGGTTGGTTCCAATCGCGGTAATTAGACCAAAGATTCTCGACGCTCGATAGCTGGGTGGCCGCCAACCAAAGAGGCACAAAAATCTGGGCAAGGAGCGTTTCTGGTCTGGGCTTTCTCGTTTCACTGCAACTCCTGCAAGTCGATTTTGCCAGTGCCAGCACCAGTGTTCTGTGTGTGCGCCGAATTTTCTGTCTGCTTTGCCTCAGCCGATTCTGCTGAATCCGCATCCAAAGCTGTAAATTCCGAACCCGTAGATTCTAGCCCACCCGATTCTGGCTTCTCCGACTCTGGGTTCACTGCTTTCGATTCAGCAGCCTGTGCCACTGTTTCTAGATTCTTGCGTTCCTGGATGCGAACTCCCTGTTGGCGAATCCACTGCACTGAAAAATGGTAAGCACGCACATAGCCGCGCACTGCTCCAGCATGCAGAATTGCCAAACACAAAAATAGCGGCAACAGGAATTGCAAAATCACGTGCCCAAGAACCTGCAAGGTGACTGGGCCGACGAACACTAACCGGCCGGTGCCCAGCCCACCAGCCGACAAACGCAGCCACAAAGCCATGAACACTAGGAAACAAACTAGAGCAACTCCCACTAAACGCAGCATTTGAGGATAAGACAGTTTGCGCCACTTCCAGGTCAAGAAACAGCCGATTAGGACTCCTACTCCAATCATGACCAGGATTGGCCACGCACCTGGCGCACTCGCTGGTACTAATGCTGCGACCGGTAATTGCGGCAGTGTCGCGTCTGGAGCTGCAAAAATTGAGTGCACCATGCCTTCGTCTAGGTAGAATCCCCCACCGCTGACCCACGAAAAAGCAAATGCCGCCAAGTTTGGCACATAACAAACTTGCAGAGCGGTCAAAAGCCAGCCGCTGATGCTGACTACTCCAATATTTGCGTAGATTTGTTGAATCAGCGAAATCGACTCCACCGTGGACACGATTACCAAAGCGAGGCCGGTCAAAAAAGCCAGCGACAGCCACCACGCGGCTACCCTTAGTCCCCGCCAAACCCAGGTGATTTCACTCATCCATGCGGGATACACCGCGGATTGATTCAGCACCGCCCACAAAGCAGAACTGAACCCAACTAGCAACAATCCAGGCACAATCGAGTACCAATCTACGGTCTCACCGACTGTGGCTATGATGCTCAGGCCGCCTACCACGTAAGCGCCCCCGGCAATCCACTGCGCGTTAGGGGATAAACTGCGTCCACGCATTTGTAGTCCGCGCAAAGTCAACACTTGCAATGCTGTCCACAACAATGGAATTATCGACAGTTCCACCCCGGAAACACGGATTGTAGCTCCCAGGGATAGTGCCCACAAGTCGGTGCCAAATCCCAAGGCTGAGCGCCAAGTGGAATCCCCAATCCACGGATTGGTAGAAATCATCCAAAAACCCAAGATGGCACACATCACAGGAACGCCCCAAGAAAGCAATACTGCTTCTAGTCCAGAAGCCAAGGCTCTCGCCCAACCGGTGGGCAAACCGATGACAACAGTGGGTCGATCGTCTGTAACTTTTCGTACTCCACGTCGGAGAGGCCTGTAAATCAGTGGGGTTGAAGGTACACCTGGTTCCACCACAATTGCTGGAGACTCCAACTTGGTGGCAGTTGGATTCAACTGGACAAAAGTACTCTTAGGCGAGTGCGTGACTCTATCCGCTACTGAACCAGTTGCGGCAGGACTGGGTCGAGAATTGCGTCGATTGACAGCATCTTGTTCGCTGTCATTGGCTCTGTTTGTGGCTGCATTTTGTTCAGCCAGGCTACTGCCGCGGCCAGGTTCACTCCCCGTATGCTGGTGCGAAACATTTTCATCTTCTAGAGATAGAACCCTAGTTTCGGCCTCCAACATCGTTTTGTGCTCTGCACTAGCACGCTGCCGTTCCGCAATAATCGTGGCGCGAGATGGTTTAGGCTCTGCCCATGGTCCTTCGCGTTTTGGCTTTCGAGCCGCTTTGACCCCACGCTGGCGTTGGCGTGGGTGAGAGTGCGAACTAGATTCCGACTGAGAGTAAGAGCGCGAAGACTCGTTGCCAATCGCATTCTTGCCAACTCGGGGACGCGCCGGTGGACGCGGACTAGACTTCGCAGACATCTCTTAGATTTTGCCCGCGTAGACGCCGATTCTTTTCCTTTCCAGTCGGCATGTCGAAACGCTACAGAAAATCGTGCACCAAACCAAGGTTTTCCTCTATTCCCTTCTGCTTTTCCGATTAATCCAATTTTTTCAGTGGAGCTGAACGCAGCAGTAGTCGCTTAGTTTGATTTTCAAACTGCACTAGGGCAATGCGGGAGCGATCTTTGCCTTCTAGGCTGACTACTGTGCCGATCCCCCACATGCCGTGTTGGACGCGATCTCCTACTTGTAAATCCAAAGTGGGTTTATTCTGGTTTGTTTTAGCCCCTAAACGCTCGATTGGTCGCGCCGAACCCGGACGTTTAGCTTGCATCTGAACACCGGAAGAACCGTAAGTTGAGTTAGCAGAATTGAATCTAGCTTCCTCCGGGCTCGTGTAGGTAGAGCCACCACTTCGAGTGCCACTCTTCCTGCTGCCAGTGACTCCAAAGTAGCTGCCAGTTGAAAAATCTGTATCGAAGCTCGACCCAAATCCCAGTGTTTCTCGAAGCAATTCGCGTTCAGAGCGAAAATGGTGTTCCACTAATTCTTCGGGAATATCCGCCAAAAACCGTGAAGCTGGAAATTCTTGGGGAGCGCCCCAAGTCGAGCGGGAGGCTGATCGCGTCAAAAACAATTGTTTGCGCGCCCGCGTGATCGCTACGTAAGCTAAACGGCGCTCTTCAGCCAACTCAGCCGCATTTTCTAGCGATCGAGAATGCGGGAAAGTTCCATCTTCCATGCCGGTGACAAACACGTAGGAAAACTCCAGTCCTTTAGCCGTGTGAACCGTCATCAAAGTGACCTGGCCGGTGGAGTCATCCTGGTTAGGTACCTGGTCTGCATCTGCCACTAAAGACACGCGCTCCAAAAACGCCGACAAGGGGTTTTGGCCCGATAAAGTTTCGTCAACTGCTGCTCCTCTCAATGCTGCCTCAGCGCTAGGTGACAGTCGGTTTATTTCCCCCGCTGGCTCCCAAGTAGGGAAAACCCCAAAAGCGTCCCCTGCTTTGTCTTCACTATCTTGGGCGGCACCGGAAATAACCGCATCCTGGTCAATTTCTTGTTCCACCCCTTTGACTAGCTCGTAAAGCACCATGAAATCAGCTACCACAGTAGCCAACTCAGCTAAGTTCTCTACGCGCGTGGCATCCTGGGGATCTTTAGAAGCGCGCAATTGCGCCAAATATCCTGAGCGAGTTAGTACTTGCTCCAAAATTACGGCTGGAGAACCATCTGCAGTAGCAAAACTTTGCAACTCTTGGATCATGCCCCAGAATTCACGAAGCGACTTTTTGGCCGCAGCGCTTAGCCCCACCACTTCGCTATCTGTTTTCCCAACTATTTCCCCGATAGCAGCTCCCAAGGAAATTCCCCGAACTGCAGCCTGAGCAGCCAGAGTTCCAACCGCTTTATCCCCTAATCCACGCCGAGGAGTGTTGATAATGCGTCGCAGCGCAATCTCGTCGTCAGGATTAGCAATTACCTGTAAATACGCCAAGGCGTCCTTGATTTCTTGACGCTCATAGAACCTGGTGCCCCCCACGATCCGGTAGGGAATCCCGGCTTTGATGAGCATTTCTTCTAGAACCCGCGACTGGGCGTTAGTGCGATAAAAAATCGCTACCTCACCCCATTTAGCGCCTTGAGCCGCCAAGTCGTCTAATTCGCGGACAACTTGGCGTGCTTCTTCGACCTGATCGTCGGCTGCATTCAAAATAATTGGTGCGCCAGCTCCTGAATCTGTCCATAATCTCTTTGGCCGCCTGCCCTGATTTTTAGAAATGACCGCATTGGCAGCAGATAGAATATTTTGCGTAGACCGATAGTTTTGCTCCAACAAAATCGTGGTGGCGTTGGGAAAGTCTTTTTCAAACTCTTCAATATTTCGAATGGTAGCGCCCCGAAACGCGTAAATGGATTGGTCGGAATCCCCCACTACCGTCAAATTCGCAGGCGCTAACCCCTCAATTTCTCGTCCCATCAAGGCGCGAATCAGTCGATACTGGGCGTGATTCGTGTCCTGGTATTCGTCCACCAAAATGTGGCGGAATCTACGCTGATAGTTTTCGGCCACCGCTGGGTTGTCGCGCAACATTTTCTCGGTCACCATAATCAGATCGTCAAAATCCACGGAATTTGCCGCATGTAAACGGCGGTTATATTCGACGTAGATGTTGGCTATCGCCTCGTCCTGGGCATTGTCAAAGTTATTACCGTGTAGATACCCTTGTGGAGTAATCAGCTCGTTTTTCAAGTTAGAAATTTGGGCAGCCACAAATTGGGGTTTGATTTTTTTGCTGTCCATGCCCAGATCTTTCATGATCATGGTCAAGAGTCGACGTGAATCTTGCGCATCGTAGATGCCAAAAGTGGAGCGCAACCCCGCCAGGGCGTAGTGTTCGCGCAAAATCCGCACACAAGCCGAGTGGAAGGTCGACACCCACATGCGTCTGGCCCGAGGACCAATCAAGTCCACTACTCGTTCACGCATTTCTGCTGCCGCCTTATTCGTGAACGTGATTGCCAAAATTTCGCCCACCGAGGCCTGACCAGTGGCCAACAAGTAGGCAATCCGATGCGTCAATACCCGCGTTTTCCCAGAGCCTGCGCCCGCTATGATCAGCTCGGGTCCACCTGAGTGAACCACTGCCTGGCGCTGCTGCTCGTTGAGATTCTCCAGCAACTCGTTCACTTTACTAGCTGCCGCCAAATTTTCTGGAGGCACGCTAGTCTTTGGTTTATCGGAAGAAAATGCGTCAAATAAATCCATGGCGCTACCAGTTTACAAACCAGATTTGCCAAAAGGGCGCTCCCGTCCAGGCCGCCCAAAACATCACACAATATTGCGCTGTGAAGCCCACCTGGTTAGTTCGTGGCGATTGGACAATTGCAATTTGCGCAGCACCGACGACATGTGTGTTTCCACGGTCTTTACCGAAATGAACAATTCTGCTGCCGCTTCTTTGTAGGTGTAGCCGCGGGCAATTAGCCGCATTACTTCGCGTTCGCGCGCGGTTAGCAAATCTAGTTCTTCGCGCAAACTAGTTGCCGTGTGGGTGCCAAACGCATCCAAGACAAATCCGGCCAATCTGGGACTAAAGACCGCATCCCCACTGGCGACCCGAAAAATTGATTCGACTAAATCTTCTTTAGAAATAGATTTGGTAACGTAGCCGCGAGCGCCAGCTCGAATTACTGCCACCACGTCTTCGGCGGAATCGGAGACTGAAAGCGCCAAAAACTTCGTAGCCAAATCGCGGCAAGTCGAAGCAACTTCGGCTCCACCTCCACCTTTTCCACCCGGCAAATGTACATCCAGTAGTGCCACATCTGGCTGCAGTTCCCGGCACAAACCAATCGCCTGCTCTACGTTGGCAGCCTCGCCTACAACTTGCAAGTCTGCGCCAGAAGCAGCTAACTCGGCTTGTACGCCAGCTCGCACTAGGGGATGGTCATCGATGACGACGACAGAAACGCTCATCGTACTCCTCGTAGATATTTGTAGATGCTTGTAAGCAACCCTATCGGCTACTGATCGACTGTTTCACTTAGTTTTGCTCCTCTAAGCACACTGCTAGTTGGTCACCTCAGCTGACCAGTGCCACCAATACTTTTGCTTCCACCAAGTACACTGCCAGTTAGATCCGGTTAGATTGCTTTGCTGTCTGTGCCTTCATTTGGGTTCAGTCCTTTGCTTCTCCCGGAGCGGTCAAAGGCAAGTGAATGTGGATTTCCGTGCCCTGACCGATTCGTGCCTGCGGCTCAGTGGCCTGCCTGGTGCGAATCCTGACACTTCCGCCAACTCGCCTGACCCGTCCTTCGATTGAGTCGCGAATGCCGTGGCGATCCTCGGGAATTTGCCGGGGATCAAACCCATCTCCGGCATCCTTGACAAAAATGTCTAAAGCTCCCACCGTGATCTCCTGGTACACCGAAAAAGGCGGTTTTCCATGTTTGACCGCGTTAGTGGCAGCCTCACCGGCAGCAGCTACTGCCGCCAGTTCAGCTACATCGGGCACTTTATCTCCGACTGTAACCAGTGAAATTTCTGTGCCATAGGTTGCCTCTATAGCTTCGATGGTTTCACGCAATTGCTGCGACACAGAAATCGCTGGCTCCTTTTTGCTGGTGTATAGCCAAGAACGCAATTCTCGCTCCTGCGACAAAGCTAAAGAGCTCACTCGCTTTGGATCATTGGCGCTAGAGCGAATCAAAGTCAAAGTTTGTAAGACAGAATCATGCGAATGTGCAGCAATGTCAGCGCGTTCAGCTTCTCGTGCCTCTTGTTCGCGAGAGGCATTCAACGCAGCATTGACTCGCACCCAAATCGGCAAGAGAGCAGCTAACACTAGAATGGCTACCAAAATTCCCACCCCTAACCCGAGGTTGGAAATATCTCGCGGCAAATCCTGAGAAATCAGTTCACTCACCCCCAGCACCATCACTAAAGTGCCTGCACAGATCAACCCCAAGACTCGCCAATCGTTGACTTGTGACGCTTTCGGAGCTTGACTCCACGTTAAAATTAAGCCACCTAAAATTAGGCAAATTGAAAAAATCAAAGTCCAGCTGATAGAAAATTGCCAGCGAACCATCACGATGGCGAGTGCCAAAGCGATGACGCCAACTCCTGCTGCACCTAGCTGCCAACCGGAGCGAATCCTATCTTTATTTTCTGCAGTTCTGGGTGGTTCTCCTTGAATGGGAAGGTTGCCCCTAGCTAAAACAGCACTTCGATGAGCTTGGTCGCGAATTTGCGCTTCTAACGTGCCATCTACTGGGATAGTTACCCACAACCAAACGTAGAGAAAAACAGTGAAAGCAAATCCCAGGAACGTCAGGATGACGAACCCAGCTCGCACTGCCCCGACTCGCAATCCCAAGTGGACAGCCAGTCCGGAACAGACCCCAGCCAACAAGGGCATGGGCATCCCCACGCTATGCGCTGCTGCTCTGCGCAATGGCGGACGCAAAGAGGGCCAATCGGCTTTGGATTCATTCACACTTCCATTATCAGAATAAACTAAGAATTGTTCCCAACTCACGTGCTTGATTTCAGGGGACAACCAGGGTATCCCCTGATAGTAAAAAAGCTCACTCCAATCGAAACTAGTGTTATGGGCGTTGCAGATAGTTTTTTCGAGACCCTGCGGCAAAGCAAGTGGATCCGTACCAAACGCTGCTGGGTGGGTGGAGTTTGCGGAGCCATCTCCTTGCACACGGGGATCGACATTGCACTGATTCGCGGCGTGTGCGCGTTTTTGAGTTTGTTTTTTTCTTTGTGGCCGCTGTTACCCTTGGCGTATGCGATAGCGTGGCTGCTGCTGCCAGATGAGCGCGGACAGATTCTGGCACAAGATATTCTTTCTGGACGGATTCTCAGTCAACATCTAGGTGCTTTAGGTCTCTTGCTGCTTACCTTTCTCGGTGCAGGAGTAAGCGTGTTCGGAACTTGGACGCTGGGCTGGTTTGGCCTTGTTATCTCGATGATTAGTTTGCTCGTTATTGGTGGAATAGTTGCCTGGTTGATTACCAGCAGTAAAAATGCGTCACATTTTACTGTTCCCGGAGTGAACTATGCGACTGGCAACAGAGGTGAGTCTCCTGTGTCTGGAATGGGCAAGTCGGGTGGGAATGTCAATGCAGTTAATGCTAACGCTGTACCTGGAGCGGCCAGTTTTTCAGCTACTCCCGCGCCTAATGCGCCCAGTCTTGGCTCTAGTACTACTCGGCCAGACAGCCAATCGCCCACTGCTCCCACAAGTGGGAGTACAGAGTTTTTCCCAGCGGTAGCCTCTTCGCCGCATTCAGCCCCGCCGTCCGCATCAACTCCTCCGCCAGTGTCTGGGGCAACTCCCATATCAGCTTCTACCTCACCCTCCCTGTCGGCTTCTTTCCCACCTGTGGCTCAGTCAATGGCAGCTCCCCAATTTACGCCTACCCCTAATCGAGGTATGTCTGCAAATTTTGTTCCACTGCACAGTTATCCGGGAATGGCATCTACTCCTTATCAGACTCCACAGGTTCAGCCGCCAACTCGGCACGTGCTCTCCCCAGTTGTTGGCTTAGTGACGTTGGGTCTGCTCGCACTGGGATTAGCCGCCATTTGTTTTATGCGCGTTTCCGAAGATTTGCCAGTAATTTCTCCAAAACTATTTTTATCTTATGCCGCTTTTTCGGCTATCGTTATGGGAATCGAATTAACTTATGCGGCGATACGTGGAAAACAGGGTGGATGGCTAACTACGTTGACCATTTTGTTAGCCATTTTTTCTTTCCCAGTAATCCTCTTATTGACTATCTGGGTCGTCGAGGAGAGTCGCTACCAGTCACAAACCGACGAATACGTCGATATTGACATTGCTTTAGAATACGAGTCTCCAGATACGGCATTTACTTCTGGCGGCCTTACACTCGAATCAGGAGATCCACCTCTGGATTCAAATGCTGAGTCGCTGCTTTCCGAAGTGTCACTGCAACTTGATGAGATCCAAGTTTGCAAAGTAGTTTGAAGTTTGCCTGGCCCATTTCTCGTCATTTACTAAGCCAAATGGTGTGGACAGTTTAGCAAATGGTATAGATATCTTGGCCATCAGTAAATTTCAATTGCCAGTTCAACAACATTTCAACCGGCAATATTTTCTCTCTCAGAATTCAAAAATCCAAAAAATGTTAGCGAGGAAAAATGACTACTCCAACTAATTCTACTAGTCCAAATAATTATTCCAATGCTGCCAATTCTGTTCAGGATCCAACTGCTCCTCCTGCCTCGCAGTCAACATTCACTCCCTCGGAGTTAGCCAATTGGCGCGAGGCAGAACCGACAGTGTCAACTCAGCCTAACCCGGAGTTCCAGCCCACAACAGCTCCACAGCCAACCAGTAATCCACCTGCGTGGACACACTCCTATCCTCAACCTAATCAATCTCCAACTGGAACATACCCCGCACCATCCCCGCCTTGGCCTCAGTCTGCCCAAGTACACTCACAAGCGCAATTTCCGTCGTCTACACCGCAAAACTTTGCTGCTACTCCACTGCACCCCGGGTTTTCTGCTGCACCAGCTTCACCATTTGCACCACGTCCAAGTGTGCGAGTGCCGCTGCTAATTTGGGGTCTAATCCTTATCATTGGCGGCCTAGCGCTGGGCTTAATCATGATATTTCCAACGGTGAGCGGTTCACTCTTATTCATCGGCATGCTATTGCTCTTAGGGATTTGCCTGTTAGCGGCCTCTTTTGTAACTTTGCGCCGAAAATAAAAATCTCTCCCCCAAATGCCTTACCAGCAGCGGGCGTGTACTAGAATTGGGGCGATGCAAGCCTGACTAAGCTAACTATTTTCTAGAATCGCTGCTTGTCCGGGGGAATTGATGCAAACCACCGAATCTGTTCGCGCTCCACTGTGGAAAATTACTCTGCGGGGCATTCGCACACAATTTGGACGCTTTTTGATGACCATTTTGGCAGTTTTGGTGGGCACTTCCTTTCTGACCAGTGTTTTGGGGTTGCGCGAAGTATTGAGCTCGGTTTTCACTTCCATCACTTCAGCTTCAGTAGTCTATGACTTTTACATTCAAGGACCAAAGACTAGTAGTTCTACTGAATTTTCCACATACGGCGAGCTATCCATTGACGTTGTTGACGAAATTTCTAGTATCGACGGAGTGCGCGACGCCCAAATTGGGTGGAGTGGCAGTGGATTGCTCTACGACAGTCAAGGAAATCTGCGCCAAGATGCAGCTTTGATTCAGGTAACTGCCACACAGACTGGCAGTAGTGGACCCAACTGGGTGGAGGGACAAGCTCCTGCTCAAAACAACGAAATAGCGATAGAACAAAGTGCCGCCCAAAGCCTGGAAATCAAAGTAGGCGACCAGCTCACGGTACTAATCGGTGCCAGTGACGGACCACAGACTCTAACCGTATCGGGGATTTTTGCCTATGACACTGCTCCCGTGGGAATTGTTTCCCTCTTCATCTCCCCTGACTATGCCCAAACAGTGTTCAACACGAGTGACACAGCGAGCATGATTTGGGCCAATGGGCCTGCAGGTGCTAGTGAACAAGAATTACAGGAACTAAAAAACACGATTGCTGCCGCTTTGGCAGATAATGACGCAACCGTGATGACAGGGAGCGAATACGCTGACTATTTGCAAGCCCAAGTGGATACGATTTTAGGGTTTGTCACCACATTTTTGCTCGTCTTTATCGCCGTCGCAATTTTCGTCTCTACATTTATCATTTACAATACCTTCCAGATGTCAGTTCGAGCCCGCCAGCACGAGTGGGCGTTGTTGCGAACTGTTGGTGTTGCCCCAAAGCAAATCTTCCTAGTGGTTGCTTGCCAAGCTGTCGTCATTGGTTTATTCGGTGGAATACTGGGTATTTTTGGGGGAATTGGACTCAATCAGCTAACGGGTGTTGTCTTTGAGGCTATGGGAATGGCTTTAAGTGACCAGGTTCCCCTGACTTGGCCAATGATTGCTATTAGTTTGAGTGTTGCCGTCCTAGTCACTTTGTTCTCGTCCTTGCTACCCGCACGACGAGCCAGCAAAACCGCACCCGTAGAAGCCATGCGCGATGCTGTCCTCGCAGAATCACAACGCTTGACCGGTCGCATTATTCTTGGTTGTTCCTTGGTACTTCTTGGCGCATTGGGAATAACTACGGGAATAAATCGTCTGGTTCCTGCGCCGGGTTGGGCGCTAGGGATTGGCGCACTTTTCTTGCTGATCGGTATTTTGGCGCTCTCTCCCGCGTTAGTTAGGCCAATGGCGCACCTGATCTGCTTCATCACCAAACTATTTAGCCCGGCCACTTCGCAGCTGACGGTACGCAATATTGTGCGCCACCCTCGGCGCATGTCAGTCACTTCTGGCGCTCTGATCGTCTGTATCACGTTGGTGACGATGGGAGCTAGTTTAGGTCGTAGTACCCAAGAATCTGTTGCAGGAATACTCGAAGAAACGATGCTGTCCGACCTGGTGGTGTCGTCACAATTGTCCTATTCAATTCCCAGCGATATCCAAAGCCAAATTGCCGCACTAGATGGTGTAGAACGTGTGGATTCCCAAGTAATTTCTGGGCTAGCGACTTACACTTTGCAGAACGGCAAACAAAATACGACTTACGCTACGGCGCTCGATGCCAGTTATGTGGGTGAAGATCTATTGCTTGCCGTGACAGATGGGGATGACAATCCTCTTCAAGAAGGACAAGTAGCGATCCACACCCAGTTTGCTTCTTTGACGAACCTTAGTGTTGGCGATCAAATAACTCTAGAAATTGAAGTCACCGCTGATTATGGCATTACCACTGAGAGTCAAACATTTACCGTTGGGGCTATCTACACCAGTGGCGTAATCAGTTCCATGCTAACCATCCCCTATCAAGCGGCAAGCCTGCTGCAAAACCAGTTGTCTTCCACGCTCTTATTTGTAGATGTGGCAGATGATACCGAAATCTCCCAGGTAAAAGCTGAGATTCAAGATTTGGTCAGATCGCTAGGCTATGTCATGGTGGGTGACCAACAGGACTACGCCTCACAATCTAGTGACATGATCAACCGCATTTTGGTGTCAATTTATGCGCTTTTAGGTTTGTCTTTGGTAGTAGCTGCTATCGGTATTGTCAACACTTTGGTGTTGTCGGTCTCTGAACGAACCCGTGAATTTGGTTTGTTGCGCGCCGTTGGTTTGTCTCGTAGCGGGCTCGCCTCCATGATTGTCATCGAATCAGTGGTCACCACTGTTTTCGGTGCCATACTGGGTATCATAACTGGCCTGGGATTAACTGGGGCGCTGACCTACTATTTGTCCGATGCGGGACTAACTGGTTTGACTATTCCGTGGAACATACTGGCACTCACTTTAGTTGGAGCAATTGTTTTAGGGGCTTTGGCAGCGATCATTCCAGCCCTTCGAGCAGCACGCATCCCCGTGCTTACCGCTATCGACACACAATGATGTGCTGATTAGGAGATGATTGAGATGGTCAGCACTAACATTAGGCTACTAGTTCAACTCCAGCGTTCTCCCACCGCAAGCCGACGGTTCAACCTCAGCGCCACCATTGACCATCGTCCGCGAGTCACCAATCCCCTTGATAGTAGTCGCTAGTTTTCTGTAGCACCAAGCTAAGTAACACATGGCGCGAACCATCTCTTTACTGGTGTGCAGATAACTCCTCTTGAATAATCGTCTCATCTAATTTTTGAAATACCGGAGTGGGTTTACCAATCGGAGTCCCCACAATTAACGTACGCGACTCCCACTTAGGAACATCAGAATAATCTCCCGTAATAATTGGATACTGGCGCGGCGAGCCGTCTCTATTTTGTACGTCTAAGTCCTGTACTTCCCGGATTTCCGGCAAAGGCGCAATTTTTCCTCGGCCACCAAAAATAGCATCCACCCGGTTGGCTCCAAAAGGCAAGAATGGACTAAAAAGCAAATTCAAATCCACCACTGCTTGAGCTGCCGTCCACAAAATCGTGGCTAAACGCTTTAAATCCGCGGCAGCTGTGAGTTTGAATGGTTCAGTCTCAGCAATATATTTATTGGCTTCCCCTACCAAATGCATGATTGTAGCTAGAGCTGCTTTTTGTTTGTGACTCTCGATCAGGGTGCCAACTTCGTCGAATCCAGCTCTAACTTTCTCCAATAGTGCTTGGTCGATGGGCTGTAATTGGCCTGGCTCTGGAATTTTTCCAAACCGCTTGTGCAGCATGGAAGCGGTGCGATTCACCAGGTTTCCCCAGGAAGCCACTAATTCGTTGTTAGTGCGCCTAACGAATTCCTCCCAAGTGAAATCGGCATCAGCAGTTTCAGGTCCGGCCGCCCCAATGAAATAGCGCAAAGCATCTGCCTGATATTTGGCCAACATGTCGCGCACGTAAATTACAATTCCCCGCGAGGAAGCGAATTTTTTGCCCTCCATGGTTAAGAATTCCGACGAAACTACTTCAGTGGGCAAATTTAGTTTCCCAAACTCTCCCGGTTCTCCGCCTTTGTCTCCTCGACCGTTGTAGGCCAGAATTTCTGCTGGCCAAATCTGGGTGTGGAACACAATATTGTCTTTGCCCATGAAATAATACGTGCGCGCATCCTGATTGTTCCACCAAGCGCGCCAAGCCTCGGGATCCCCACTGCGGCGAGCCCACTCAATGCTGGCCGACAAATAGCCAACCACCGCATCAAACCACACGTAGAGGCGCTTATTTGGCTGGTCTTCCCAGCCAGGGACGGGAATGCCCCAATCAATATCCCGAGTCATGGCGCGGGGACGGACTTCCTCCAAAAAATTGCGGCTAAAATTCACCACATTTGGTCGCCACCCCGATTCGGCGCGAGTATCCAGCCACTTTTCCAAAGCATTAGCTAATTTAGGTAAATCCAAAAAGTAGTGTTTAGTTTCTTGAAATTGCGGCGTTTCGCCGTTGATCCGAGACTTCGGGGCCACCAAGTCCACCGGGTCTAACTGGTTTCCGCAGTTGTCGCACTGATCTCCCCGCGCCCCCTCTGCTCCACAAATTGGACACCGCCCCTCAATGTAGCGGTCAGGTAAAGTGCGGCCAGTAGAGGGAGAAATGGCTGACAACATGGTTTGCTCAATCATGTAACCGTTGTCTCGACACACCTCGAACATGGCTCGAACTGTCTGATAGTGGTTACCAGTAGTAGTACGGGTAAATAAATCGTAGGATAGCCCCAAATTCACCAGATCTTCTACAATCAACCGGTTATTGTGATCGGCGATCTCTTGGGGAGTAACTTTCTTTTCATCAGCTGCCACCAGAATCGGTGTACCGTGCTCATCGGTACCAGAGACCATTAACACGTCGTGGCCACGCATGCGCATGTAACGTGAAAAAACATCCGAGGGAACACCAAAACCAGCCACGTGCCCAATGTGCCGGGGACCATTTGCGTATGGCCAGGCAACTGCGGAAAGAATTTGACCCATACATCAAATCCTAGTTCTGTTTTGCCCGCAGCCAAAGAAAACTGATTCCGATTGAGAAGTTACACAATTTTGTGGCCAAATGCGATAAATTTCGACAATAACTATGTAACTGTGTACCCAAATGCAGATGAACTAGTTCAATAGGATCAATGCTTTAGCGGTTATGGGCTAAACACCAGCTAACTCAATCACTGAGACAAGGGTATTGGCGTCTGCTGGTGGCTGGTCTTACTTACCGACATGGAATAACCTTACCGACATGGAATAACTCAGGCGACTTAGCTGTGACAAACTACTTGCACCAACAAAGCAAAGGTAATGATGGGAGGGCTTTATGGCTCGTGGTCTAATCATTGTAGATGTGCAACCCACGTTTTGCGAGGGTGGTTCTCTTGCTGTCATGGGTGGAAACGCCTGCGCGCAAAGAATTGCTGACTACGTAAACGACAACGCTCATCTGTATTCGCTCATAGTGACAACCCAAGACTGGCACATCGATCCAGGAGAGCATTTTAGCGACACCCCCGACTTCGTGGATACTTGGCCGCCGCACGCTGTGGCCGAAACAGAAGAAGCGGAATTGCATCCTGCGATCGCAGCACTGCCAATCGACGAATCAGTAAAGAAAGGCCAGTACAAGGCCGTTTATTCGGGGTTTGAAGGAACGAATGAGTCGGGACAAACGCTACGGCAAATTTTGATGTCAGCTGACATAGATGAAGTAGATATTTGTGGCTTGGCTTTATCTCACTGTGTAAAAGAAACCGCACTCGTGGCCGTGCAATTCTCCGAACTTAAAACAGTGCGAATCCTTTGTGATCTGACTGAGCCTGTTTCACCGGACACTGGGTATGCGGCTTTAGCACTGCTAGAAGCTACCCGCGTCGAATTCATTTAGTCCACT